>JAGACY010000325.1 GCA_017613855.1 Pseudomonadota bacterium | reverse complement strand
AGCAGTTAGGGTATTCTCAAGGTTATTCCTAAAGAATGATAGTTATTTTAGCCTTAGAGTCACCCTTTAGTTTTGCATCCCAATTACGCATTACGCATTACGCATTACGCATTCAGAAAGCCATTCACCTTTAGCTTCAAACTTCACTTTTAGTTTTGTCCCCCAATTACGCATTACGCATTACGCATTACGCATTACGCATTAAAAAGGTTGTGTCGTTCCCGTTGGTTTCTTTTGTTTTTTGTCTTTAAGGTAGTAATCGACAGCGATTTGGTGTTCGGCATACGACTTCGAGAAATAGTGCGTCCAGGATCCATCTTGTTTTGCCACAAAATACAGCAGAACACTCGAATCCGGACCTGAAAAAGGCTCGATCACAGCATGTAAGCTGGAAAGAGACGGCGTTGTAATCGGACCTGGCGGAAGGCCCGGAATGACGTAGGTCGAATATGAATTATTCTGATCTTTGCAGCGTTCCGGTGAGGGCTTTTCCTTTGGTTTTTTAGGGGGATAAATGCATGTCGGGTCGGATTGCAGTTTCATTTTTTTTCGCAGACGATTTGTAAAAACCCGTGCAATTACTGGCATTTCCTTATCTTTTACGGCCTCTTTTTCGACGATGCTGGCTAGAGTGACAATGGCATGATCGCTCGATAGCCGTTTTAATGCCATTTCATAAGGACCGCGGTGCTCGTCTACCAACTTTTTCCATTGTCTGACCCATCGTTCATGCATTTCATTGAGGACGATTTCGGTCGTTGTACCAGCTTCAAATGTGTAGGCACCGGGGGCAATATACCCCTCGTAGCTTTTTGAAGGGATACCGGCCGAAGCAGCACGCATCGGATCGAGTGCCATCGAAAGAAATGTTTTGCTGTCGGCAATGCGTTCTGCCTGCAGTCTTTCGGCAATCTGATAGAGATTCATTCCGGCTAGAATCTGCACCGAATGGCGAGCATATTTGCCAACCCGGGCAAATACATCCGGCAAATCGGCTGGCGTCAAATCGGGGGTCAGGACAACAGATCCCGGCTGAAGCCGGTTTTGTTTGCCACTGCGCATAAAGATAAACCGCATCATCCAGTCGTGATCAATAATACCCTCTTTGGACAGTTGCCGCGCAATGGCAGATGCACTGCTCCCGGGAGGTATCTGAATGATACGTTCTGATGCATTGATGTGGATCGGTGAATGCAAAAACTTCTGATAGGAATGGTATAGCCATCCCCCCGCAATGCCCACCAGAATCAGAAGGATAAAAGCGCATTTTGCGATGATCTGGATCTTTTGGGATGTCGGCATCCCTTTGTGTTTTCTTTTGGTCAAAACTTTTTATGAATGCGTAATGCGCAATGCGTAATTGGAATAATCAAAGCTCAGGAAAAAGTCTGAAGCTATAAAGAATAATTGTCTGAATGAACGGTTTGCTTTTCTAAGAAGCAATGGGCAGTGTGCCATCGTAATGGCAATACCCAAATCTGCCTCTAAAGCAAAATTCCTCACGTTAGGGAGAAAAGAAGAATGACGGCAATTGCATATCGCGCATTAATCACAATGCGCGCTCATGAGCCAGCTTTGTTTTTCTTCGCTAAAGTTCTCTTTGACGACTTCATCGAAAGAATTTGCATAGCTCCAGACGCCGGCTTTGCTGGCAACGGCTTCTTTCTCGACAGCACAATAGTCTGCGGTGCGCTGAGCTGCAAAAGCAGTAAAGACCATGGCATAACCAGCGCGCAACATTTCTTCGGCGACATCGATGCATGCATTGTTCCGAATAGCACCGATATAGGCGAGATAGCGAATTCGAGTATTGTCGAGAAGGCACGTCGGGTCGGTATCACTCACGGTTTCGCACGAAATATAGACATGCCCCTTATTTTCATCTGAATAGATGATGTTGTTCAAATAAACTGCTGCATCGTACCCCCCGCGCTCATTGTGCAACAGGCATTCTTCATCCCCTTTGGGGCAGGGATCGATTTGGGTGGGATCACAGGCATTGCCTTCATTGTAGCTTGGGTCAATCGGTGAAGTCGTCTTGGTTTTGAGGCATTCGGGCGAATCAATGCCGTGCATACGGACTGTAACAATTTTTTTATCTGAGCATTTGCCATCATTGGTCAGGCGGATTTTGAGCGTGTCACCATCGACGACGAGCAGCACATCCCCTTGTGAGCCATTGCGCATCTGGCATACTTTATCACTCTCTTTTTTGCAGTTGTAACACCCATCTGCGCGTACTGTATTGGCATCGTCGCATTCCTCGCCATCTTCAACAACACCATTGCCGCATGCGATTTTCTGGCTTTTCCAGCGGCAAACACCGCTGTCGTTAAAGCATTTCCAATCGGGATTTGCACTGTTGGTCAGGCCAATTTCACAGATTTCGCCCGCTTCGAGCCTTTTGTCGTTGCATTTGGTTTTGGCACCCGGATTGGCCGAAAAGCCGTCACTACCGCATTTGGGCTTATCATCCTGCGGTTTTTGCTCATTTTTAACGCATGTATTCGAGCATTCATCGTCGTCGACGTCGTTCCCATCGTCGCATTGTTCGTCACCTTCGACGATTCCATTTCCGCATTTGGGTTCATTTTCCTGCGGTTTTTGCTCATTAATTACGCATGTATTCGAGCATTCATCGTCATCGACGTCGTTCCCATCGTCGCATTGTTCGTCACCTTCGACGGTTCCATTGCCGCATTTTGGCTCATTTCCCTGCGGTTTTTGCTCATTTTTAACGCATGTATTCGAGCATTCATCGTCATCGACATCATTCCCATCGTCGCATTGTTCATCACCTTCGACGGTTCCATTGCCGCATTTTGGTTCGTTTTCCTGCGGTTTTTGCTCATTTTTCATGCATGCATTCGAGCATTCATCGTCATCGACATCATTCCCATCGTCGCATTGTTCATCACCTTCGACGATACTGTTGCCGCAGACGGAGGCATTGTTATCATTGTCGTTCTCACATGCTGCCATCATAAAAGCCATTGAAAGGCAGAACAGAAAGTATTTCTTAAACATCGTTGTTATCCTGATATTAGATATGAAACAACCCGTTGATTTGCTTAGCGCATATCAATTTTGGAGGGCGTGCGCTATTCGTCCTGGCCGAATACGCGCACGAAAACGGCTATTGCCGGAGGCAATACGCCGTTTTTTTAGTAATTAATCGGAAGTGTTTCAAGTTTCATCTGCTTACTCTTTGGCAAGGACGGATGTGTTTTCCGGTAAACCGGCAATTCGTAAACTCGGAGTAAAAAAAAATGTAACAAACTGATTCTCGTTGGCATCATCATAACAGGAGGATGTTCCTCCTCATTCATGTGAGGTGCCGTATGTTTACATCCGGATTTGTCTGACATTGGCATTATCCCGACATAATGCATGTCCGACCGAGGGGTGGTTTACAGTATTTGGAAATCCGGACGCGGTTCCAATTATTGGAGTGATGTGCATGCCAGGCACATAGGAACGCTTTTTTTACGACGGGTCATGTCGGAAAGGGGGTGGTGTGCCAAGACCGCGGCGATTTTGGGTAGGGCGCAGGTTGGCGGGTGGGCTCACGGGGAGTATCCCAAAGGATACGGCCGAAATCTTGGCTTTTTTCAGTCATGGGCTACGGCCAAAGGATACGGCCGAAATCTGGTATCTCTTATCTTCGATCGAAAATATCAGCACGTTTGTCATACAAAGTCTAAATATTACGGCATGATTGTCGTTATAGATATGGGATGATTGTTTTTGGGGATCCATACCTCAATAATTACACCTTCATTTAAAAATGGTATGAATACTATCATGGGCAGATTATGTGTCTTCCCGAATCTGATGGAGTTTGTAAACATGAAAATACGCATGATGATTTCTTTTGCCTTTTTGGCATCTGTATTTTGCGGCAATGCATTGGCGCAGGAAGCGCAGCCTGCAGCTTCTGCGGCTCAGCCTGCAGCCAAGACTTTGCCTGATGGTCGGCCCATTGCCGAATGTCTGACACCCATCGAAGGGATGTCGTGTATTCCCGGAGGTTCGTTTATTCGTGGTGCCGATGATGACGTACATAAAAATTGCAATCAGTCGAGCTACAATAAGGCGTATGTGAGCAAAGAGCACAAGGAAGCCAAGGATTTTCGCAATAATTATCCGCAGCAGACGATTTGGATGCAGACTTATTACATCGACAAAACCGAAGTGACGAATGAGGCTTATAACGCCTGTGTAAAGGCTAAAAAGTGCGAAAAAGACGGGCCAAAATACGTCGATTACGATGCTCCCAAACAGCCGATTACGGGATTAAGCTGGTATAATGCCAAGAAATTTTGCGAGGCACAGGGGAAGCATTTGACGACCGAGGCAGAATGGGAAAAGGCAGCCCGTGGTGAAAAGGGCGATATGTATCCATGGGGCAATGATCCGGCTACATGCGAAAATGCGGTTATTATGGATAAGAAAGGCCGTTCCTGTGGTGAAATCAAGCGCAAGGGTGCTCATCCCGAAAAAGGGCGTGTTTTGGAGGTTTGTTCCAAAGGTGCATCGCGCTATGGTCTTTGCGACATGATGGGGAATGCCGAAGAATGGGTCGCCGACTGGTATACGGGCAGTTATGAGGATTGCGGTGAAGCTTGTCAGGGCATTGATCCCAAGGGCCCGTGCGGTGGTGGAGAAGATAGTGATGGCCGCTGTGGCCGTTATCGTCATAAATCAGTGCGCGGCGGTTCATGGTATTGGGAACCGACACATGCCACGGGGATTCACCGTCGTTCCCATGTGCCAAGCAATGATCCGGCACATCATTTCGGGTTCCGCTGTGCGGCATCCCAGGAAGAAATGCAGAAATTAATTAATAAATAGATATTTTCCTGCAGAGACGTTCCACGGAACGTCTCTGCAGGATATGCAGATTCTCATAGTTACGCGCGCCGTATGCAATAGGCGCGCACGCACGGCGTATCCTGCGCAGCAGGATAGCCGGCGTTCCCCAAAACGTACATGTTCAAATCCAAGAGAGACCAGACCCAGCTATTGTTAGCAGCCGAATCGAAGGTCCCGGAATGGGTGAATCGTTATGCGAACACCATCATCGTGACCTTGATGTGGCCGTGTATTTTGCTGGGGTTTATCTATCTGGCGGCATTCCTGATTTTGAACAGTTCGTACGGGCCGAAGATTCTGCATTCGCAGCTGAGCGGCTTTTTGCGCGGCGATTATTGGGCTGACACGATGTCAACAGATGCGCTTTTGCAGACGCTGACCATGACAAATGTGCGGCTTTCGGAGGCGGGTGACAGCAAAGGTCATTTCGTTTTTGCGCCGAAGGTCGAGGCCAAGATACCGATTGTCGAGCTCAAGGACCTGATTACGGACACGACGCTGACGGTTGGGCGCATCAAGGCTTACGATGCCGATGTCTACATCGATTTTCGGGGCGGGGAGCTGAATCTGCTCAAGATCGTGCTGCCTTATTTCAGCAAGCCGGAACCGCCGTCGCCGCCGGGGGATTTTGTGACGCACCTGGCTGACCTGAACGCGACGAATACCGATGTGCACCTTATCTTTGACGGGTTCCATATCGAACTCTACCATTGCGAGGTCGATCACTACAACATCCGCATCGCAAAAGAGCTGGAGATGAACACGCCGGTGGCTGCGGATAATGGCGGCAAACCGGCAATACGCGTCGTCAATGGCGATGT
>JAGACY010000324.1 GCA_017613855.1 Pseudomonadota bacterium | reverse complement strand
TAAAATCTATATGTGACAATGGTCAATGTGTTGAGTGCAAAAAAGATGACACAAAATGCGAAGACGAAGAAGAATGGCACTGCGAAAATGGAAGTTGGGCAGGCCCCGTCTCATGTAATGACTTGGGATGCAAGGATGATAAGCAATGTAACACTGAGCCCCCGGATCCACATGCAGAATGCGCTAAAGATAGTGACTGCACAGAGGGTGATAAATCTATTTGTGATAATGGTAAATGTGTTGAGTGTAAAACAGATGGTACAAAATGCGATGAAAAAGGAGAGTGGCAGTGCAATAATGGTATGTGGAATGGCCCAACCCCATGTAAATTAGGATGCAAAAAAGATAAAACCGTGTGCGCTGATACTTGTTTAAAGGATGTATATAAGTGCGACAACTATGTTCTAAAATGCAAAACTGAGAAAGACGGTGATTATTATGAAGTCGGAAAAGAAGCCCTACCATACGATATAGAAGCAATGGCTAACAGCTATTGTAACAAACAGTATCAAAATGACAATTATATATGTCCAACCCCAACAAACGCTCCTGGAACACTAAACGATGCTTGCAATTGTTATGAAGGCGATTATTATTGTCTTGACGAAACATGGTATAACTGCGCAAAATCAAATATGGTCGATGATAAAAAATGTAAAAAAGCGTGTTCGCCTGAAGGTGAAATAATTTATAGGGAGGATGTTGATCAAATGTGCACTTGTGCGGATACCGGTACATGTAACAATAATGGTACATATCAATGTGCGGGCAGCGGAGCAGGCCACGCCCAGGTATGTAAGAAACCTTGTTGGACATCAGCGGAAACCAATACAAGAGTAATCGGTTTTAAAGAGAGTGGTGGTGTATTCGTTTTCTCCACAGAATGTTGGAGTGGTAGCGGCACATTGGATTACCCTCTTCAGGGCTGTGAATTCACACAGGATGCAACTACTAAATTTCAAACTTTTTTGACCTCGCCAAAAGGAACGGAATTTGAAGATATTGAAATTAATTGCCCATCCCAAATACTCAATTTCGTCAAAGACAGTTTAATACATTTCGATGCTATATATAATGAGTCAACTATGGACCAAAAAGCCGCTGAAGTTGTGTGTACAGGAAAAAATACAGATGATAAACACAATAGCTATCTATATACGTTAACTTTCACATCTCTTTAATTATAGCAAAATGGCCAGCTAAGATTTGTTTGTTGCATCCAAAATCACGTCGATTTATCCGCGTAATGTGTAACCACTGAGAGATAGCACGAAATTCTTCGGCAAGCACGTCGTGCCTACCGAAGGGTACTGCGCTTGAACTCTAACGGATTACTCTGCAACAACTCTTTTGGGTACAATATCCCGATCAGTTTACCTCTTCGGGACATCCTTCGACTTTGACGGCTGCAAGCGCATTGTCATCTTCGATGCATTCAATGAATTCGCCCAGCAGCTTTTCGGCTGTGGGTTCATCGGCGACAAAGTAAATATCGGTTGGCATTTCTACTTTTACAGGTGTCTTTTCGCCATCAATAATTCCGGTTTGATCCCATTCTAACTTAGCAGTGCCCGAACCGCCCGGCGGCAGCATCGTCTTAACCGTTGCCGTGCCTAAAAATGCCTTTTTGCCGGTTTTGTTGGCATTGTCGGCATAAAAGTTCACCTTCAGGCCGGCTTTTACACCAAGTGATCCCTTGTTCTCAATTTGTGCTGTAAGCATCAGAATATTATCCGATTTACATTTGGATTGATCCTCGGCAAGTGACGAAGCTACGAGATTCGGTGCATTGAAAAGTCCACTGGGTTGAACATTCTGACGGAAATTATTTAAACCTTTCACTTTCCAGTTTTGTTCTTCTTTCTTGGGAACCGTGCCATCTTCATTGATATTGGTCACATGATAATTGTGCTGATTCCAGATACGGCGTGTACGCACCCAGTGTCCCTCGGGATCTTCAAAAGCTCTGACCCCGGTAAACTGTGTGCTGGAACCACTGTAAGGTGTGGCACCAATCAGGATTTCGGTAGACCCATCATTATCGATATCAGCTATGGAAGGATATTCGAACATCGTACCATTTGATGTCGGAATCTCGCAGATCGGCGCAGGATCATTGTAAGAGTCTTTGTCTTCGTCCTTGCCGGTTCCTTTACCGGAATAGATATGGACTTTCGTCTCATCGCCATAGATGACTTCCGCGATGCCATCACCTTCAAAATCAAATACACTCGAACCTGTAAACGCACTGCTGAAATCCTGCGTATTGGCATCGGCCCAAAGTACTTTTCCACCAGTAGGTGTACCATCGTTACTATAAACCATATAATACCAGCGTGCAGCGATACCGACATCCGGAATGGGATCACCGTCAAAATTAGCAATGACCGGTGTACCGCCACCAGAAGCGCACAAATGCTCATTGGGGGTCGCATTACAGTCCTTGCCCTTTTCCTGGGCACGCGTAAAATTAATAGGAATAACGGATTCCCATGCTTTTTCCGAAGACCATTTGTCGCCATTTTTATAGACTTTCCAGAATTCGACCAACCCCGATACAGCCTTGTATTTAACACGAACGATTTCGGGAATGAGTTCACCTTCTTTCGTTGAAGAAGGCATCAGATCGGCAACCGCGACATGCTCACCGTATACCCCCTCACCATATCCGCCAAAACCATCTTCCGTTAATACATTGCAATGATCATCATATATTCGATTGCCGACAATTTCCATTGGATAGTGGTCATCCAGGTCTGCTGCAGTCGGGAATAATCCCATAAATGCCTTGCAGCGCCATTTGAGTTCACCATCAATGATTTCAAGAATACCAAAATCTGTGATTGCTTCTGGTTTTCCGTCACCATCCAGATCCGCAAAAGAAGCATCCAGGCGGCCATGCTGTTTTCCATCAGATGCAACAGAATACTTTACTTTCAGACTATACCCCGTTGCACTCGATTTATCCTTTTCTAAGCTTAAAACATCCACCCTTGCAGGGTTCACATCTGCCGTACCCGCCAGAATTTCTATTTTACCATCATTATCGAAATCAGCTGCCGCAAGATTATCAGAACCATAATATAATTCTTCAGAAGAAGCGAGTTCCAGTCCTGTATCTCCAGACAGGATGCGGACAACACCAGGATTGTAATAATCCGTTGCGGTTGTCATAAAAGCAACTTCCGGAATATCATTTTCATCAATTTTACCATCGTCATTATCATCTGTCATATTAATAACAATGGGGGTATCGAGAACTTTTGTTGATTTTGGATATACAGAAGGTACATGTTCGGGCATATTTTCCGGCCAGTGCCACTGCTCAATAGGCTTAAACTCACCAGGTTTCGGCAGCACAACACATGCATTCGGATCGGCATCCACCGAAACGCACATCTTTACGGTATCTTCACAAAACTCGCTATACGCACAATCATTCAAAGAATCGCATGATTTGCCTTTTGCCATACACTTCTGATACAAACATATCGGCAAATCTCCCTGACAACAAATATCCTCATTTTCACCACATCGCGTACCTGCACACTCGATTTTGCACTTTTTGTCTGTTTCGTCGCACACCATGCCTTCATCGCAGCAGACATCACCACAGGTAATACCGCTTTTACATATCTCTTTGCATACGCCATTTTCGGCATCACAATACTCCGTTTCGGTATTGCAGCAAATCGTTTCACCGGACAAATCCTGGCAGGGAGTCTGCGTTTCTTCGCAAACAACTACTTTTTTGCAGCCATAATCACCGCAGGTTTCATCGTCTGAACAGCATTTGCCTCCACACATTGCACGACCATCTTCGCACAATGCTTCGCATACGAGATCGAGCAAATCGCAAGCCTGTCCATCGTCACAGCAAGCTTCATCACAAGGATTCGTGCACGTCTGACATACACCTTCCTTGCAATAATCCGGTGCAGTACAGGTTTCGGCACAAGTTTCATCGGGTTTCTGACCGTCATCGGGCTTTTGACCATCGTCGGGCTTCTGGCCATCGTCGGGCTTTTGGCCATCGTCGGGCTTTTGGCCATCGTCGGGCTTTTGGCCGTCATCGGGCTTTTGACCATCCTCTTTGGCTTTGCAGACACCATCGACGCAAACTTCGGTGTCCAAACAATTACAGGATGAGCCTTCTTTAGAAGAACCGCCGCTGTCGTCACTGCATCCGAATGTACCACACACGAGCAAACCAATCAGAATACTTAAGATTTTCTTATTGTTCATTGTCTTTTACTCCACAGAAAAAATAAACTTCGTTACAAGTTCACAGATTTTTTTCTACGCACAGTTTATACATTTTGTACAGCCATTGCCAGATTTATTGCGAGCATTGGTCTCTGTCAATGGAACGTGGGCTATTGTGGGTTATGGTTTACAATAATAAAAAAAAACGCGTATTGCCCGCACGGGCAATAGCGTTTTTATAACCGCCGTATGCGCGGTAAGCGCATAGGCGTGTATGGCGTGCGTATGGGCGGCAAATGGCCGCCCATAGCGAGCCAAAACAAATTATTTCGCAGAGGGATCCATCACGTGACCGACAAAGAGCGGCGTATGGGTTTGAGTTTCGTAAATGATAAACATAAAGGGACGATCTAAGATAAGATCAATCGGTTCTTCGGGCATTTCGGCTGAACCTGGCTGGACCATGACAGCTGTGGCAGCCGCAGCTTCTATGCCTTTTTCATCAACCCCAATAAATGACTTATGGCGAACATCCGAAATTAAGAGCTCATTGGGCGTTTCAGTCATTTTCGAGAAATCAGCCGCTGCTGAAAAGGCTTTAACCATTCCCAGTGATTTGAGTGTATCACTCAAACTCAGTTCCGTCGTAAATTCGTACGTGGGGAATGTCAGATAAATTTTTGTATCTCGGGTGAGTGAATCAAAAATGCCGAGCACTATTTCGCCATTCATTGACGCCATAACCGAATCGAATTTACCTTCGTCAGGAAGGATGAACATCACTTCGAATAGATCTTCGCGCAAACTCATGACAACAGCTTGATAATCCACGTCCTTGATATAAGGGAAGTGCCCGGAATCTCCGAGTGCGTCTACTTGAATTTTGCTGCCATCGAATTTGCTAAAGTCGAGTTTATCATTTTTCTTGGAGACTTCACCGCTCCACGGAGCCTTAAAGTAAATGGCATTCGTAATGACAGACTTGGTTTGGGCATTTATCCCGTCTTCAGGAATCAGATCCTGAATGCGCTCGTGAGTGTCGTTGCTCACGACTTGATTAATATATTCGCGAGCCTTTTCCGGATCGGCGGCAAAATTCATTTCGGTAATGCCTGCACCATAATTTATGGCGAGTGCGTCGAGCCATTCTGAGGCCCATTTGTAGTCGGGTGCCAGATAGAGGTTGTTCGAGGTTTTGATTTCGATGGGATCGGAATAATACATTTCATCATCGTGTGCTTCTCTGTTTAAAGCCATGATGGTCTTGTCGAGCTTGTTCAGGGCTTCATGAGCGTGATCACCGAAATTCAGGGCTTTCTGCATTTCACTGGCGGTTTCGCCATCTGCCCCAGCCCATACCATTGCGAGCGCAGTTTGAATGCTGTATGTCGAAATCATGGCGTTCTTTTTGGCAATGTCATCGCCACTCTTTCGCAAAATGTCATAATTCAAATCGTACTGTCCTTTGACGAATACCTTAAGATCTGCATCGCTAATCTTGGAATCTACGCGAGCTTTGTCGGATTTGACAGATCTGGTCAATTCACCAGGTTTATCAGATGGCACATTGGTGTTCGTGTTATTGTCTTCGTCACTGCTGCATCCAATGACAGGTGCGGTGCAAAGAGCTAATAAGAGTGCTAAAGCAAGATGGGATGTTTTCATGTTATTTTCCTTCTGTTGGATCCATCACGTGACCGACAAACAGCGGTGTTTTGGTTTGAGTTTCATAAATAACAAACATAAAGGCATGGTCGAGAGTTAATATAATCGGGTTTTCGGGGGGCATGGGTATACCATCTTCCATCGCCACTGCTGTGGCTGCGGCAGCTTCGATACCTTTTTCGTCAACAGCAATAAACGATTTATGGCGAATCATCGAGATAAAGAGTCCATTGGGGCCTTCGGTCATCTTCGAGAAATCGGCTCCCATGAAGGCTTTGTTCATCCCCATCGACTGAAGTGTTTGGGCCACATCCAATTCTGTTGTAAATTGGTACATTGGGAAATTCAAAACAATGTCTTTATCATTCGTAAGAGCTTCAAAAATGCCGAGTATTTTCTCACCATTCATTGAACTCATAACAGAATCGAATTTGCCTTCATCGGGCAGAATGAACATAATTTCAAATAAATCGTCGCGCATTGGCTCTACAACAGCCTGATAATCCGCCCCCTTGACATACTTCAGATTGCCGGAATCATTAAGCATATCTGCTTTAACTTTGCTGCCGTCAGCCTTGATAAAATCGATTGGTTTATCGGATTTATTTAAACTTTCTATCCATGGTGCCTTAAAGTAAATGGCATTCGTAATGACCAGCTTGGTATCGCCGTTAATACCGTCTTCGGGGATAAGGTCTTGGATGCGTTCGTTCGTGTCATCACTAACAACACCGTTAATATATTCGCGGGCTTTATTGGGATCTGCTGCAAAATTCATTTCGGTAATGCCTGTGTTGTAGTTGGTGGCGAGTTCATCCAGCCAAGCTGACGACCAGGTATAAATGGGTGAGAGATAGAGATTGTTGGAGGTTTTGATTTCGATGGGATCGACGTGTAACCCCCAGTCGGGTTTATCCTCGGCATCCCTGTTCAGAGCCATGATCGTCGTATCGAGTTTATTCAGGGCTTCGTGTGCATGGTCGCCATAATTCAGGATTTCTTTCATTTCATCAGCAGTATCGCCTGCAGCACCGGCATAGACCATGGCGAGTGCTGTTTGAATGCTGTAGATAGAAATCATGGCATTTTTCTTGGCAATGCCATCACCACTCTTGCGCAGAATGTCATAGTTTAAATCGTATTGGCCTTTGATGAATGTCTTAAGATCTGCATCGCTAATCTTGGACTCTGCGCGGGCTTTGGCGGATTTGACGAGATTGATGGTAAATTCGCCAGGATTATCTCCCGGCTTCTCGCCCGGCTTCTCACCAGGATTATCTCCCGGCTTCTCGCCCGGATTTTCACCCGGATTTTCACCCGGATTTTCACCCGGTACGTTCGCGTTATTATTGTTGTCGTCGCCGCCGCAGCCAATCACAGGTGCAGCGCAAAGAGCCAATAAGAGTGACAAACCCAAATGAGTGATTTTCATATCCGTTCTCCTAATCAAATTCACAACCACCAAAAAGAAAGCAGAATGTTTCTTTTTGCATCTTTTGTTTCTATAGCCCATCAATTAAAAAAATCAAGCGTACGTTAAGAGAAATGGGGGGACAAACGAATTTGGTCAGGGCTAACTTTTAATGAGGAATGCGGAATTGGAATGCAAAGCTAAAGGGCGACTCTAAAGATGAAGGTGAAGAACATTCCAAATTCGTAATGCGTAATGCGTAATGCGTAATTGGGATGTAAAACTACAGGACAACTCTGAAGCTAAAATAACTATCATTTTTAGGAATAACCTTGAGAATCCCCACATTGCTAACTGCTAACTGCTAACTGCTAACTGCTAACTGAAAATGGTTGCGAACAAATCCATTTGTAAAGATAACAACTCGTGTAGACTCGCTACAAATGAGAAAGATGCAGCTTATACACTAGCCCAATGATTCAGAAACTGATAATATTCCAATATTACCGAGGCAAACCTGATTTGTCTTGGTGCATGCCTGTATCAAACCGTTGAATTATTGATAAAAACGAAATAACCAGCAATGCCAACTTATACCTATACAGATTCAGACGTGGCCGGAGAGGATGTCATTCATTATGATGTTCAAAACTATGATGTTCAATCTACAGAAGATATTCTCAAGCACTTAAATCCTCCAAAAAGAAAGAATTCTCCAAAAAGTAAATCCGTTAAGCAGCAGACGGTTCCCCCAAAAGAGGTTCCATCTGCGAATGACATTCACGATCCAAGCGCCTCCAATGCCAATCAATCCGTAAAAAAACGGCCGATTCCCCGCAAAAAAGATAACATAGCGACTCCCGCCTGTTTAGCTGATAAATATCGCTTTGTTCGTGAACTTGGGCATGGAACCCAGGGGAAAATATATTTGGCAGAGCGCATTGCCGATCATACGGAAGTTGCAATCAAGCAACTCAATGTCGAATCGGTCAAAAATTGGAAAGAGTACGATTTGTTTAAGCGTGAAGCAAAGGTTCTCGAATCGCTTCAAATCGAAGGGGTTGCAAAGTTTTACGAAGCCATTGAACGGCTCGAAGACAATCGTCCATGTTCCTATATAGTGCAGGAATACATCGAAGGTCATTCACTGGCGCAAATGCTCAAAGCGGGGCATCGGTTCAGTCTGATTCGGGTTTATGATATTATCATTCAATTGCTGAAGATATTAAAGCAGCTTCATGAGCACAATCCCCCTGTGATTCACAGGGATATCAAACCATCCAATATTTTGCTCAAGCCGCTTAAAGATGATGATTATCAGATCTATCTCATCGATTTTGGTGCGGTAGCCAATCCCCAGGTACAAAGCGGTGGATCGACGGTTGCCGGCACTTACGGTTTTATGCCACCCGAACAACTCACAGGCAAACCTGTGCCAGGCAGTGATATCTATTCGCTGGCGGCAGTCGCCGTCAATCTGATCAGCGGCAAATCTCCTGCAGATATGCCTGTTAAAGATTTTTATCTCATTTTTGAACCGGATGTTCAGAATATGCCGCCGGCTCTCGTCAATACATTACGAGCCATGCTTGAGCCCAGCGTTAGCGAACGGCTGACGGATATTGACCAAATTATTGATATATTCGAAAAATTTAAACAAAATGCTTATGATACAATTAAAGGTAATAATATTGCCGCCATATCTCAGGATGAATATGAGCATAAACTCAAAGCTGTTTCTTCTATTTGTGAGTCAGGAAATATTGATCTATGGCAAAAACTTCCCGACAAAACGCCTCGTGCCCTTCCCATATGTTTTCAAAATATTAAGATGGTTGGTGCCGATAGATTTGAACGTATTTTTCCTTATAAAAAGAGAAGATACTTAGAATATGATGAATTCTCACATGAAGAAGAACTCCAGCCCCCCAAGGGCTGCTTCGAATCAATACACGATATATTAACTAAGATTCAGTTGATAATGGCAGTTATAGTTGTTACCATTATGATCATAGCCAAGTTGGTAGAAGAAGGAGCTTATGGCGTCCTTTTTGCGATTTTGTTTGGGCTGTTCATTGCAACTGCTACAGTCTTCTTTATCAAGATGTATATAACAAATAGACCCAAAATGATGGATGTAAATGCTAACATATCTGATTTAGAAACTGAGTATCAGCTAAAAATGAAAAAAGACAAGTCATTAAGGTCACAGTCTGCCAAAAACATTTTATATTCGAGGGCATCGGTAAGTTTTTTGGAGTTTGAGCGAATTATCAAAAGTGGACGCAAAACGATTGCTGTGATTACAGAGATTACTTATATTCCTGCACATCGAAAATATATCGACCGGAATAATTATTATAATTCATACGATGTTTATGCCAAATATGCGATTTGCTCACGTCCGATGTTTAAGATCAGCTATAAATTCAATCCCCCCGATGATGAAAAAAGTGAAGATCTGGTGCATTCGTTTGTGAGCCCCGTCGAACCAGAGGGGCACTATCGGGTAGGCGACTTCTTGCCGATCTTATATGCATTGTACCAGGATGAGCAGTCTAAAGAGCATGTGGACAGCATGCCTTTTCCAGTGCCTTTGAACGACATCGTCCAGCTTTCGGATATCGTATTTAAAAGTTAAAAAAGCGTATTGGGCAAAGCCCAATAGCTTTTTACGAGCGTATGGGCGAGGATGTCGCCCATAGCGAGTAGAGACGTGTCGTGACACGTCCCGGACGTGTCGTGACACGTCCTGGGCGCAGCCGTATGCGCAGCAGGCGCATAGGCGCGCCCCAAATTAATAAATTTATCTACCGATGAATCATCCCATGAGCGATGACGACAAAACTCCAATACAAATCTTTATTTCTTAGGTATATCTGTTATATTTGTCAGATGATGAGGCATGTTTAACACAGCCTCAGGCCAATGTCGGTCAAAACAAGCGGAGATGTAATTTTGAACAACAAACTCCTTATCATGATTGGAATTCAGGTAGCACTATTCGGATGTACGCTTGAAGATCTGACTTATTGCGATCCAAATGATATCAAATGTGAGAATATCAACGACATCGGCATGCTGTATCATTGCACAGAAGCGGGCAAATGGGGAGATGCGACGCCATGCAAAGAAAAGATGCAATGCACCGAAGACGGCAAAGACTGCCAGCCTCCCACGTACTGTACTCCCGGCGAAACCAGGTGTGAAAATGCCGAAACCGGCGGTATTCTTAAAACATGTGATGAAACACAGCATTGGGATAGTGGCACACCATGCCTTGGCAACCAGAAATGTACAGACGATGGCAGTGCGTGTATTGCGCCTGAATTATGTACTGTCGGGGAAAAACGCTGTGAAGATACCAATGCCGGCGGTATTTTAAGGAAATGTGATGAGACCCGGCATTGGGACAATGGTACTCCTTGCCTTGGCAACCAAAAATGTACAGATGATGGCATCGCATGTCTTCCCCCGGAGTTATGTACTGTCGGGGAAGAACGCTGTGAAGATACAGATTCGGGGGGTATTTTAAGAAAATGTGATGAGACGCAGCATTGGGACAGCGGTACACCTTGTCTCGACAACCAAAAATGTAAAGACGATGGCAGCGCGTGTATTGCCCCGGAGTTATGTACTGCCGGGGAAGAACGCTGTGAAGATACAGATTCGGGCGGAATTTTAAGAAAATGTGATGAGACGCAGCATTGGGACGGTGGCGTTCCCTGCAAAGAGAGCAAAAAATGCAAAGACGAACGCAGCTGTGAACCGCCGGACAAATGTACTCCTCAAACGACACAATGCACAGACACATCAACTGGCGGCTTTCTTGAAACATGTGACGACGATGGCCACTGGGTGAACCAGACGCCCTGTGAAGACAATAAGCCATGTCAGGATGCCGCGACCTGTGTACCAACAGAGTCTTGCAATATCGGCGATACCCAATGCGTCAACCAGTCATTTGACTCGATACTCATCGGCAATCTGAGCCAATGCGAAAGCAATCAAAAATGGTCCAGCCCTGTCGCATGTCCGGGCAATGCCCCTTGCAAAGATAAAAAAACCTGTGACAAGCCACAGGAAGACAAATGCAAACAGCAGCCAACCAAATGCCAGAATATCGAGATTAACGATACGGAATATGGCCAGCTGCTCATCTGTGACAATGGCACAGTCACCCCACAAAACTGCCCAAACAACACCTCCTGCAAAGATGAATCCACCTGCGGTATTTGCATCAATGGAACCTTTAAGTGTAAGGAAGGCAAAACCTATCAATGTCAGAATGGCGACTATGAATTTGTGGAAGACTGTGCAACCGGACAATGCCTCGATGAAACAAGCTGCCTGATATGCACACAAACATGCGCGGAAGACAAGGATGCCATAGGCGAAGTCACACTCACCTGTGTAGGGAAAACCCCGGAAAAGACTTCCTGCAGCAATGTATCCTGCAATCCCGCGAAAACCGATTGCGGAGAGTGCAAAAGAAATCAAAGTGGCCCTGCCACAAGCTGCAGAAATGACGCGAGTGGTATCGGTTACCGGAACGGATGCCTGAATGGAGAAAAATTAGTGGATGCCCCCTGTGAAAACGGCTATTCGTGCTCATCTTACGGTTACACCTGTGGGGATTGCCATAATGGCGACATTCGTTGCACGACCAATAATCAAACTGCGGTTTTGCAAGTATGCGAGGACGGAACCTGGGGTGGGACAAAAAGCAAACTTGAGGTTCAATGTCCCAATAACAGCGCTTGCAATGCAGAAGGGACTGCCTGTGAAGGCGGGGAAAATTCCATCTGCATTTATCCGCAGAATGGCAACAGTGTCGGTACAGCCTACTATGCAGACGGTACTTCAAAGGAATGTGATGACGTCTCATGTAACCCTGCCCAAACGGATTGCGGAAACTGTCGACTCAATGTGAATGGTCCTTCATTGAGCTGTGAAAGTGACAGCTATGGTATTGGCTATCTGACAGGCTGCAGGAAAGGTGAATCATTAACGAACCATGCCTGCGAAGGCAATGCTTCCTGCAATACTTCCAGCAGCTGCGGAGTGTGTCATAGCAATGACTGGAAATGTGAAGAAAACACTTCGGGCATAGGCATACTGTATCAGTGCAAGGACGGCGACTGGAATAACACGAGTTATGAAACATTTATCTGCCCCGGCAAGTGTGATGAGCAGCATACCTTCTGTGATGTGACCCCCAAATCGGTATGTGTCACCCGTTCGGGCACGCCCGAAGGCGTGCTGGCAAGCCAGATTGGCAACTCAATCAATCTTTCAACATGTCCGGGCAGCTATTCATGCGATAGTGACCATAAGTGCGGCAATTGCAGCACCATGACGTCCAAACGTTGTACAGACGGCGTCGTAACCAGCTGTCCCAAAGGCACACTTGTCATAGAAACCTGTCCAACCGGAAAGTGCAAGAATACCTCTCAGTGTGAATGATTGCCAGACGACTGCCACATAGAACAATGCGAACTCAATGGGCTGGTGCATCTGGCTTTGAAGTGGAAGACCAAGCAATTTGTAATTGAGTCACCCAACCAGAAGGAAAGGCTGAAACAAAAGGAAATGCATCTATTTATGGGTTATCCACCTCATGAACTTCCCGGATGGACTTATCCTGATAATCTTCCTGGTCTTTGATTGCTTCCTGCCATTGTTTCACCGTGGCTAAGTATGCGGTCATTTTCTGTACTTTTTCTTCATCACTGAATTGTTTAAATTCTTCATCTGTAAAAGGTGGTCTCGGAAACTGCAATGATACACCATCGTCTGTCTGCTTTCTGGAATGTGTCATATCGAGGTTCAAAGACAAATCATCATTTTCTTCCACTTTGATATGAGAAAAATGACTGACATAACCATCCGCAGACTGCAAATGGATTTCGAACTCTCCTTCGGGCAATTGATCGACGATAAACTCACCATTCTTATCATAGCTCATGCCATTGCCAGAATAACTCGTCGTTTCACCATTTTCGTTTTCATACACTTTGTGAATCATAACCATTCCAGGTTTTCCGGCCAATTCGGGAGGAAGATTGATTTGAGCGCGCAATGTTCCGCCAACCGTCAGTGGCAATTTAACAAAACGCGTTTCTCCCATTTCGAGATGAATTTCGGGCGAACGTGAGATATGTTCTTTGCCGCCGAAAGCACCATCGGAAGTGGCCCAAAATGCATCCGTACGCGCCTCGATCCGGTACGTTCCGGGCATGAGATTGTCGAGGAGAACGACGTCTTTCGAGAAATTCTCCCAATTGGTGATCATCTCATCGCCCTCTTCGGGTGTATATATATAACGATATGTACCCGTGGTGGGGGCATTATCTTTTTTAATCATAAATTGAACATTGATTTTGGCAAATGGTTTAAGCGTAAGCGTGACCGTACTGCCGACCAATGCTCTGGCGCTGACTTCTGTCATTTTGTCATAGGAGAAGCCTTTGACCAGATAGGGGCCTTCGCGCAAATCATCGAGCGTGTATAAACCATTTTCATATTCATGTTCATATACAACTTTTTCGGAGGCAATATCCGTCACCGTAACGATGGTTTTAACAGGCTCACGCCCAGTCTGATTATTGACAAGAATAGCAATCCCATTCAAATGTGTCATTGCAACATTGTATTCATATTTGGTCTGTTCACCTGCCGACAGTTTATCCTGAACATCTCTGTATCCCTCAGCTGATACATCCAAATGGATAACAGAGGGTTCCACAGCAGGAAGCCGATATGAACCATCCTCAGCAGATGTAGTCTGTGACAATACCCTGCCCTTATCATCCAATGCTTTCACCGTTGCATTGGCGATACCCTGCTTTGAATCCAAATCCGAAATGACACCCCAAAATGTGAAGCCACGATTGAGTGGTATATCCCCTAAATCTACAGTTTCCCCAGGACTGGCTTCAATATCTGACAACAACTGACTGATATAACCATCAGCAGTAATATGGATATCAAGCTTACCGCCATAAACCTGCCCGACAACAAAATTCCCTTCCCGATCCGATTGGACGGTATTCAACACATAATCTTTGGCACCGGAATCATCCACCTGATAAGTCAATTTAACTTCGGCATGGTTGACAGCCTGTTCATCAGCAACGATATGCCCAATTATTTTTCCCTGGGGCCAAAGTATGATTTCCTCGGGATCTGTCTGTTCCTGATGAATTTGAATAGAATGAGAGAGCTCATTCATTCCCCGTGCAACATATTCGGGATATTCCGCGATAATATTATAATCCCCCTCATCGAGAGACAAATCAAAATGCCCTTCTGTATCACATGTGACCTGCTGAATGACATTTTCGTCACGTTTCACAATGATTTTGGCGGCAAGAGGCTGATTTGTCATACCATCGACGACAATTCCCGAAAATCGATTATCCCCATCCTGAGGTTTTATCCGGGATTGTTCATTTAAAAGTGCCACTTCAGCCTGCGAGTTTTCTTCATCTTGATTGAGCAGCCAGAAAAGAGCAATCACCACAGCAGCAATCACACATACCGCAATCACAATTTTTTTCATATCAACCTCACGAATGCACGGCCACAAAAGGTTACTCCCCACAAAACAAAGATCAGATATTACTCTTAAGTGTCGAATCAGTTTCCCAGCGTCCCTCCACGCATGGGAAATGCAGTGTGAATGAGGATTTATTCGGAGTTTCGTTGAATTGGTCTATGCCACTCCCTTTCCAATGCCCATCCGCATCTCTTCTGTTTCATTTCATCCCCCCAAACAGGAAGCGAGCAATTCTAACCCCAAGAATGCCAAGAACAATCGCCATTCCCGTGTGTTCGTTTGTTTATACTCAATTGCTCTGGATGTATCAATACAGATGCGAACGCGTACATTGACTACAGCATGAAACGCCTTAGCGATGGCAGATGCAAACACCTCATAGTGGAGCCTTTTGATAATGTTGTAACCTCTTTAGGCCATTCATTGACAAAGCCGAGGTATTCTGCCACAATAGTGTGGGGGACTGTAAACATATAGAGCTGAGTGAGCCCATTGGCTTGTTCGGAAGGCGTGTTATTTCTGTTTGAATCAATTCCATGTGGAGTCCAAAATACTATGAAACCTTGCAGAAAAAACACATTTAAGTCGCTTTACCTTTTTGCTGCGGTACCCCCCATATTTGGGTGCACGCTAGAATCCATTGAAAAAACAGGCGACTACTGCCCCGATCCTACGTTTTATGTACGCAATGATGACTCGGGGGAAACCATTGTAGAATGTGCAGACAGCGAAGACTCCTCCGAATTGAGCAGGCAGACTTGTCCTTTGGATGCCCAGTATTGTTTGACAGATGAAGCCGAGAGGAATTATTGCGCAATCAATAAAACGCTGGGAGAAACAGAAGCGAAGAAATTCCCATGTATTTCATACGATGAGGATGACTCCTGTGATTGCCCCGATCATCAGATTTGTGTCAATCACAACTGTTTTGACAAGCCAGATACGGGATGCAAGTGCAAGAAAAATGAGACATGTGATGCAAATGGGAAATGCATCCCTGCATCCAAAAAATGCACTGCAGATGACGACTGCCAGGAGGGCCTGGTTTGCGAAGAAGGCAGTTGTGTGAAACCCGTCTCGGCACTCAAATGCACAGAAGATGATGAATGTCAGGAGGGCCTGGTTTGCTTAGATGGCACTTGTTCTGAACCACCCATCGCATGCACGGAAGATGATGAATGCCCGGAAGGCTTGGTTTGCGAAGAAGACATTTGTGTAAAACCAGTCATCACATGCACGGAAGATGAAGAATGCCCGGAAGGCATGGTTTGCTTAAATGACATTTGCTCTGAACCCGGCCTCGCATGCACCGAGGATGAGGAATGTCCGGTGGAAATGGTTTGCGAAAAAGGCATTTGCACTTACCCCGTCGAATGCACGGAAGATGGTGAATGCCCGGAAGGCATGGTTTGCGAAGAAGGCATTTGCTCTGAACCTGCCCTCGAATGCATGGAAGATTCCGAATGTCCGGAGGGCTGGATATGTTCAAATGGTGTTTGTGTCGATCCTGAAGTTCCCCCAGAATGCAACGATGACAGCGACTGTGGCGAGGGTTTGATTTGTGAAATCAATGTGTGTATCGACATGGGTGTCGAACCGGAGTGTTCAGCAACCAAACCATGCACGGGGGAATTAATCTGCACCAATAATACCTGTCAGCCCTGTCCCGACGGCACGCATTTCCTGAATGGTGCATGCGTGCAATGCACATTACCTGATCATTGCGGCTCAAATGCCTTCTGCAATACATCCAACACTTGTACCGTATGCCCTGCCGATCAAGTGGTAAACGACGCCAAGAACGCATGTGTCGGTTGTACAAAGCAGGAGCATTGCGGCTCAAATGGCTACTGCAGTGGGAATGCCTGTGTGAATTGTGGCAGCAAATTTTTGAATGCAGCTAAAGACGGCTGTGTAGAGTGCTTAAAAAGCGATCAATGCAGCTCAAATTCCTACTGCAGTGGGAATACCTGTACGAACTGTGGCAACAAATTTTTGAATGCAGCTAAAGACGGCTGTGTAGAGTGCTTAAAGAACGATCATTGCCTCTCGAATGCCTACTGCAGTGGGAACTCCTGTGTAAGTTGTGGCAACAAAGTAGTGAATTCAGCAGGAAACGGCTGTGTTGACTGTACGAAAGATGCCCATTGCCAATCCGGATATGCTTGTGAGAACAATAAATGTGTAGTGAAGATCCCGACTTGCAATAATCGTCAAGTTTTATGCAATAATCAATGTGTATCAAGTGGTGGGAAGATTATTATTACCGCAACGAGTGATGATAATTATCAAACAGAAGTAAAAAGCGAGCCCAAAAGTTCAGCCAGCAACATAGGTGGATTTATAAGATATAACACGCCCGCTATCTATGGGAAAACGACCAGCAGTGGGAAGACGTGGTATATTGTTTTTGTGAATGGAACAAAAGGCTATGTCCCCGAAGACAAGGCGCTGATATTACCCGCGTCTTTCACTTCAACGACAGGAG
>JAGACY010000323.1 GCA_017613855.1 Pseudomonadota bacterium | reverse complement strand
TTCGCCGTTTGCTCCAACAGGCTCACCGGAAGTACACAAATCATTGTCGCACGAAATTAATTTGCTGGTTACCCATGTACCGTTATCACATCTTGCAATATTGGAGGTGTCGTGACAATGATAAGTACCGTTTAGACAATCACCGCAAGTTGTATCATCCTTACAGGAATAATCATTATCACATGTTTTTGTTTGTAATGTGCCATTCGTGCATGTGGTGGACTGGCCTTTATTGGTCGATGCGTCGTTCTCACATTTTGTGCTTGTATTCTTGCATGTACCACAATCTGTTTGGTCTTCGTTACACGAAACATTCTCGCATGAAGCCAGATCTTCTGACCATTTCCCATTTTGACATGTTTTGACGTATCCTATATTTTCTTTGTCTGAACAACGTGTAGCACTATTTTGACATTCACCGCAATCATTTAAATTCTCGTTGCATGAGACAGTCCCACAATTGCCCCCATCCAACCATTGCCCATGGTCACATTTCGATAAAACGCCAATGTCATCTGTGTTCTCACATTTTATTTCACTGTCTTGACAGACAGGTTGTTCTATACATTTGCCCTGTTCATCGCAATTATCCGGACATTCCTCAGAACATGTGCAAACCCCATTGCTACAGCCGTTTACACAGTTTTTGCCAGCACATTCATCAATAATACCGCATTCTCCATGTTCATTGCAATTATCCGGACATGCATCAGAACATGTGCATTTTGCATTATCACACCCATTCGTACAGGTTATTTCTGCTTTCTGGTTTTTATTGCAGTATATTAATATATTGTTGTTGCAATAAGGCTCGAAATCGTCTGAACATAGTTCAGTGTCACCCATCGGCATACACTTATTTTCGTTTGTATCGCAATACTGATTCTCCGGACAATCGAAAGTCGTTTCAGACCATTCTCCAATATCTGTGCATTCCCTGTAATGTGTATCATCTTCACAATAAATCTCATCCTCTGTGCATTGTCTGCACTTTACGTTTCCTTCAATAGAGACACATCCTTTTTCACACACATCATTCGGATCATCGATATATTGTCCATCTATGCATCTCTTCATTTCATGATTGTCTGTGCATATTACTGAATTTTCTATGCATTTGACGCTTGGGTCGATCGGAACACATTCAGTCTGCCCAACAGGACATGTCATTCCCTCCGGACAGTCGGTTGGGGCTAAAAGACCTGATGGATTACATGTCAATAACATTCCTGGATATTGCGTTTCCGAACCACATCGGTCAGAAAAATTACATATACATTTTTTATTAGTCTCATCACACCCGTCCGGACATTGTATTGTACGTGTAGGCTGATCGTTGCACATAGCTATTAATGTGTTACCATCGCAATAAATAGATTCTTCGGTACATGAATCGGATGGCATGGCGCATTGCTTTAATTCTGAATCGCAGACTTTACCGTCACTGCATTGTTCGGTTTCTTCAGACCATTCTCCAATACCGGTGCATTCCCTATAATGTGTATCATCTACACAGTTAATCTCGTCTTCTGTGCATTGTCTGCACTTTACGTTTCCTTCAATAGAAACACATCCTTTTTCACAAACACCATTCGGATCATCGATATATTGCCCGTCTATACATCTTTTTAGTTTGTTATTGCCATCGCATATTACTGAATTTTCTATGCATTTAACGCTTGAGTCAATCGGGACGCATGCCGTTTGCCCAACAGGACACGTCATTCCATCCGGACATTCGGTTGGGGCTAAAAGACCTGATGGATTACATGTCCATAACATTCCTGGATATAGCGTTTCCGAACCACATCGGTCATAATAGTAGCAAACACATTTTGCATTTTCACATTTTCCTTCGTGTTCTTCATCCCCCTGACAATTGACGCTGTCTACTTGTTCATCTTTTTGGTATTCTACGAGTGTTTTGTTATCTAAACATTTTGAATAGTCACTCGTGCATTCTAATCCATCTAGACATTCTCTGAACGGACATTCTATTTGCAGCCATTCCCCATGCTCGCAGATATGCTTAATCCCCTCCTTGCAATAATTGTCTTTTGATTTACATTTTCGACATCCCTTGATTTCTGCATCGCAAACAGTACCATTTAAACATTCCACCTTCATGTCGTCAAATGTACAGATGCAGCTGTCTTTCTGGCCGTCGTATTCTACTTTTATGCCTTCGGCTATGGAATCGAGGCATGTGTCTCTTCTTTCTGCATAATAACCAGTAAATTCGGATGAATTGTCACATCCTTCGATAGAGATGAATGATGTCAGGAGCGCGAGCAGGATGATATATTTTTTATTCATATAAATTCTCCCATGAGATCATCAAAGTGAGCGTGTGTCGGTGCTGACGGGCATGAAGTCCGGGGCTAGAACGTAAAGGAGAAATCGGCCCCTGTGGGCGAAAGATTGAAAGAAACCTCTGAAGCTTTCTTTTCATTGGCATAATAATAACCAAATATACCAGCTACCGTACTGCCGAGTACCGCAAGCCCAATACCGGCACCAATCATTCCGATAAAGGCATATCTTTTGTTCAGGTTTGTGACCTTGACCTCTGCTTTTTCTTCTTTATCCTTGCTTAACGGCCAATCAATGATATCTTTTTTCTCACTGACGAATAACCCGGCACCAACGCCGGCTAAAATGAGTCCCAAACCTGCTCCGGCCACCCCCGTCCACATGCCTGTGGCGAATTTTTGGCGGTTGGCTTCGGCATCTTCGAAGTTATCGAGCTTTGCGCCGAGTGAGGTTTCTTTGACCTGGCCCTGGAGCCTGGTATTTTCGAGTTTGAGTTCATCGATTTGATGCTGGCTTTCTTCGACTTGCTGCTGGCTGAGTTCGAGTTCCTTTTGGCGTGCGGTGATGGCTTCGGGGCGTGCATCGGGGTGTTCGGCCTCGTATCGGTCGAACCACATGTGTTCGAGCGTTTTGCCTTTGACTGCAAATTCTTCGGTAAACAGCGTCGCACGCTGCATGAAATAGAGTGCCTTGGTGTCGTTGCCCTGTTCTTTATAGATACGCCCCATGGCATAGTTCAGAATGGGCGATCGCTCGCAGATGGCATTGAGGCTCTCGGCGGTTTTGAGCGACTCGGCCCACTGCTTGGCGGTCATTTGGGCACTCAGAATAGTCATGCCATCGTTCCAGTCTTTGTTCTGCTCGAGCGTCCTGCAGGCATCATCTGCAAATGCGGAGGTACAAATTGCTAAACTGCATACCGTTCCCCCGATGATATTGAGGTATTTTGTTGTTTTTTCGAAACGCATTATGGACTCCTTCATTATAACAGACATGCTCCGGGATACACGATTCTTCCCCTGCAGGGGGTGTCCCTCGCAATTGTATTTCGCGTCTTTTTCGATACCAAGCCATTCCTGACCTGATGTTCAATCTGAACTGTCAGATAATAATCTTTCGCAAGAAAATTGGCAATATTTCGTGCAAAGGGAGAGCGTGAGGTTTTTGCTTTGCCTTTAGCCTCTGTGAAGGTTGAAGTGGTGATGCCTCAAGGATCAAATGATGTTCATCGGGACGTGGGTACAAGGCAATTCTGTCGGCGTATGGCGCGCAGCGTGCATAGCCGACAGGCCCGGGCGTATTGGCCGAAGGCCAATAGCCGGGCGAACGAATAAAATACTGTACAGAAATGGATGAAAAATTATCCAAAGCGGGGGGTCTGGATAAAAAATTATCCAAAAAAGTAGACTTAAGAACTTGAACTCGTCTTTCATTCTGCTAGACACGCACAATGTAGGTTGTTTAACCCAATCTGATGGAGTGTTCCTATGAGAAATTCGTGTATTCTTGCCCTCTCTATTCTTGGCGCTTTGGCTTTTTCCGGATGCGGCGATTCAGACGGCTCGCCGTGGTGTCCTACGCTGAATTGTGTCGTGATGCCGTCCGGTTCTGCGGGACATGTGGATGTCGATTTGAGCACGCGCAAGCTGGCGTTGACCAAGGCTGATACCTGTGACGATTATCGCAAGCATTTGCTGGATGAGCTGGCGGTTCGCATTGCCGATGAGCGCTTTGGCAGACATTATACCTGTGGTTATGATTATCGCAATCATTACTGGGATATGAACTGGGGTTTTGCTTCAGACGACGCGCCGACCAGTTCAAGTATGGAAAAAGGTGATGCTGAATCGCCCGAGTATGCCGATTCACCGAGTGAGCCATCGTCCGGTGGTTCGAATGCCGGCGAGTATACGACGACGAACGTGCAGGAAAAAGGCGTCGATGAACTCGATACGGTGAAGAATGACGGCAATTACATGTATGCCATCCGCGGGAACCGCATACATATTACGAAGATTTGGCCTATAGATCAGATGGAAGAAGTTGCGGTGATCGAGTTGGCGGATCTCAAGCCTGAGGGCGTCACCAACGAATACGGCAAATTGGGAAATTCAGGTGGCGAGAGCATTGGCGACGATTTCCCCGAAGAGCCCATAGCGGATATTGCACCAGATGATGACTATTATTATCGTCCGATGCGTCCCAGGGGCATCTTTTTGACCGATGATAAAAAACTCATCGATATCAGTGAGATCAGTGGTTATCACTATGGTTATCGCGGTGTCATCAGCGTTCGTGTGTTCGATGTGAGCGACCCGGCGGATCCGAAACTCCTCAAGTCGCATCAGATCGAAGGCGTACTCGCGGATGCACGCCTCATCGACAACCGTCTGCATCTCGTGACGACCGCCAATCCGCAGTTCTCGTGGTATGATGTCGAAGAACTGAGCAGTGAAAATATTCCCGGTGTACCGACTTTCTACAATCCCTGTGATGAATACGATGTGTTTTATCACGAGGAGTGGACGGATACGCAATGGGAGCGGTGGAACAAACTGCAGGAACAGTGGCACAACCAGAAACAAGCCAACAAAGAGAAATATCTGCCTGTGATTCGTGCCTGGCTCGACACGCGATTTTCGACACTCGAAGACGTGGGCTGGCCGCAGTATTCAGACGGCAATACGGTTAAACCCGTGGTGAACTGTGAAAATGTATATATTCCGCCCATGGCTTCCAAAGATCTCGGTTTCCTGTTTGTGATTGAGCTTTCTGGTGAGAATTACGAAAACTTTACTTCTTCTGCACTGGCCGATTCGGGCTGGCTGGTTTATGCCTCGCAAAAGAATTTGTACGTTTCGTCGTTCAGTGACAACTGGTGGTGGAATTGTGATAACACAGCCGAGGGCTGCAGGAGCTATACGCATATCCATCATTTTAACTTTGGTGATAAGGCCGGCGAGGTCAAATATGTCAATTCCGGTGAGGTCGAGGGATTTGCCAATAATACCTTCTATTACAGCGAATACGCCAATCATCTGCGCGTCTTTTCATCGGTAGAGGACTGGGGCAATTCGTCTGCGGGGCAGAAGCTTTCGATCCTGGATATCAATACGCCTATAGCCATGAAAGAGACCGGCTCCTACCGTGGATTTGGCAAGGATGAGATGATTTATTCGGCGCGGTATGTGGGTGACAGAGGGTATATCGTCACCTTTAGGAATACGGACCCACTGTTTGTGTTTGATCTTTCGGATCCCACGGCTCCCAAGTTGGCTGGCGAGCTCAAGATCAATGGCTATTCGTCGTATATTCATCCGGTCGGCAAGGATCATTTGCTCACGATTGGTGAGGATGCCGATGATAGTGGGTGGACAAACGGCATGAAGCTCGATTTGTACGATGTATCGAATCCCGCTAAACCGACGCGGAAATATTCTGTCAAAATTAGTGATGAAGCCAAAAACACTTATGCCTGGTCCGAAGCACTCAACAATCACCATGCTTTCCAGTATCACGAAGGTTCCGGATTACTCGCCATTCCCGTGAATATTGAAAAATGGAATTATGCGTCTTCGGATAACGACTGGTATTACAACCAATTCTCGGGCATGTTCATCTATCGCGTCAAGCCGGATTCAGATTTTGAATTCGTTGGTGGTGTCGACCATTCCGATCTCGTGCCAGAGTACGGGGGGAATTGGTGGACGACGGTCGATCGTTCGCGCTTCTACTTTAAGAATGCGGGCGTTTACGACAAGGATGCCTATATCTATACGATATCGCACAGTGGACTCAAAGCCAGCAATGCCAACAAACCTGATGAAACATTTGGCATGATTCAGTATGATCCTCAGGAAGACGATTACTGGTCTGATTATTGGTATTAATTGTTCGTAATTTGCCCTGCTATTTGCCTTTGGCAAATACGCATGGGCAGTGCATTGCTATTGGCTTGCAGCCAATACGCAATGCATGATTTGTCAATTTCGTTCGCATGCGTTCTGCTGCATGCCGGTGTTGAATTGTATCGATAACGGTGATGATATTGTATAGATAACAGTTGTTATATATAACCCCCTGCGGGTTTCATTCGATTTCAGTATCGTTCATGATTTCAATGACACACGAAGATACACGCATGCTTTTATGTCGCAATGACGGCAATATCACAGTTAGGAGGAAGATTATGAAGAAACTGTCCGTGTTTGCATTATCCATTATGGCAGCCTGCGCGATGATGGGATGTAATGAGGATCCGTATTGGTGCAAAGATTGTGTCGATGCGAATGTGACCACCCCAACGAATCCCGGCGATCCGACGAATCCCGGTAATCCTGGCGATCCGACGAATCCCGGCGATCCGACGAATCCCGGCGACCCGACGAATCCCGGCGATCCGACGAATCCCGGCGATCCGACGAATCCTGGCGATCAGACAACTCCAGGCGATCCGACGAAGCCTGGCTGCGGTGATACCGATTGTACCATCACGACGGAAGAAGATCCCTCGCTGGATACCGATACGCACAAGCCCAACATCTCGACGCGCCGCATGGAACTCAACAAGGCTGTCAGCTGCGACGACTATCGCAACCACCTTTTGGATGCGTTGGCCATGCGCGTGGCTGAGCGTCGTTTTAAATCCTACAGTTACTGTGGGGTGTGGTACGATGTCATGCCCAGTGCAGACCCTGAATCTGATAATGCGGGAGAGGCTGCGAAGGATGATAGTGCCGGTGAATACACGACGACCAATGTCCAGGAAGAGGGCGTCGATGAGCTCGATACTGTGAAAAATGATGGTACTTATATGTATACCATTCGCGGCCGCAAGATTCATATTTCGAAGATCTGGCCTGTCGATGCGATGGAAGAAGTCGCTGTAATCGACCGCGATGAGCTCAAGAGCAACAATCCCGATGAACATAAGTGGATGTATCCTTATGGTCTTTTCCTGACCGATGACAAGAAACTCATCGACATCAGCCAGGTCGAGACATGGAGCTACACTGAGGACTACTGGTATAGCCACTATCACGGTGTGGTGAGCGTACGCATATTCGATGTCTCTGACCCCAAATCTCCCAAACTCCTCAAATCGCACCAGATTGAAGGCCAATTTGAGGATGCGCGCCTCATCGACAATCGTCTGCACCTCGTTTCATCGGCAGTTCCGGCCTATACATGGTATGATGTTTACAAGCTCTCCATCGATGATATCCCGGGCGTGCCCAGATTCTACAGTCCCTGCGATGAAGATGATTTCAGTTTCGATGACTGGTCTGACGAGGATTGGGAGAATTATCGTAAAAAACAAGATGAATGGCATGCGAAGAGTGCAGAGAACATGGAAAACTATCTGCCTGTCATTCGCGCATGGTTAGATAAAAAATATCCTGACATTGCCGATTTTAACTGGCCGAATTATTTTGATGGCAAGAATTCCAAGCCCGCCGTTGGCTGTGAGGATTTATACATTCCTGCCATGGCCTCTCAAAATGACGGATTCCTCATGGTGTCGGAATTCTCTGGCGATGATTACGGGGATTTCAAAGCATCGGCCATCGCAGACAGCGGCTGGCTCGTCTATGCCTCGAAGAAGAACCTCTATGTTTCATCGTTCAGCTACAATTGGTACTGGTCTTGTACTGACGATGACTGCGATAAGAGCTACACCCATATTCATCACTTCAACCTCGGTAACAAAGGCGGAGATGTCCAATATGTCAATTCCGGTGAGATTACGGGGATTGCAGATGATAGCTTCAACTACAGTGAATACGATAACCATTTGCGCGTCGTTTCATCGCCGTCGAGATGGAGCAATTCTCCGACAGGGCATAAACTCACAGTTTTGGACATCAATGGCTCCAAAGTCATGACAGAAACGGGTTCTGTCGAAGGTTTTGGCAAGAATGAACGTCTCTATGCCTCCCGCATGTTCGGCGATAAAGGTTATGTCGTTACCTATCGCAACACCGATCCGCTTTTCGTCTTTGATTTGTCCGATCACGCCAATCCCAAACAGGTGGGCGAACTCAAGATCAATGGCTATTCATCCTACATTCATCCTGTCGGCGCAGATCATTTGCTCACGATTGGCGAGGATGCGACCGAGTCAGGCACGATCACCGGCATGAAGCTCGATTTGTATGATGTGTCGAATCCTGCCAAGCCGACGCGCAAATATACGGTCAAAATCAATGATGAAGAATGGAGCTCGACCGGCGGTTCCTACGGCTGGTCCGAAGCCCTCAGCAACCACCACGCCTTCCAGTATCATGCCGGCTCCGGCCTGCTTGCCATCCCGGTGAACCTCGAAAAATGGACGTATACCAATAGCTGGTATGACTGGAATTATCAGCAATTCTCGGGCATGTTCGTCTATCGCGTCACACCCGATTCGGACTTTGAATTCCTCGGTGGCGTCGATCATGCTGATCTCGTACCGTCAGATGATCACTACTGGTGGACTTCGGTCAGCCGTTCGCGCTTCTACTTTAAGACCAAGGGTGTCTATGATCAAGATGCTTATATCTATACCATTTCACGCCACGGCCTTAAAGCCAGCAATGCGCTCAAGCCAGACGAGACTTTCGGCGTCATCAAGTATGAAAAAACGGATGATGACTGGTGGTATTAATCGTTGCTCGCCTTGAGACGTGCGGTTCGCACGTCTCTACGGCTCGCTAAACGCCGCTATCGCGTTGCGATACGCGGCGTTTTTTATTTTCCAATGCTGCAGCAAAGTATATCCCTTTCGTCGATGGGATCGGCCATCGGGAATGGGAATGGCATGCTGGTTATATATTCGTGTGTAAATTCCTCATCATTCTGCCGGTACATGCCATCCGAATCCGGCAGCAGACTGATATCTTCTTTCACACGCTCAATTAAATATAATATGGGCAATGCATCCCCGACTTTAAGATGATCTTCGGGATCATAGTGAATATAACATTCGTGAATGATATCTTCTTCGCGTACATCGTCGGGCGGATTGAAAGCATAAGATATTTTGAACGTCGGTGCACCATAATATACCGCAAAGAAGAGGTGGTCTTCTTCTTCTTGAGTTTGGGTGCCATTCTGGTTTGCTGTTGTTTCTTCGTCAGCGGTCTTATCGGCTTTTTCTGGAATATGAAATGATGATTCGGTGGCAAAATGTTGCGTATTTCCTATGGGAAAATCCTTTTTAAACAGTTGCCCGCTTTCATATTCTTTTTGTGCAAAGCCAGACCATGTATTTTTTTCTTCAGAGGATTCTTCAGGCTTGGGTGAAGCTGGTTCTGGTTCGGCTTGCGGCTCAGTCGTGGTCTCCGGTTCAGGAATGGTCTGCATCGTTTGGGATTCCGGCTGAGGCGTCATTTCGGGCTTACCCGATTTTATGATGAACATCCCAAATTCTTTATATTCATTGTTGAATTTGATCATATATCTTTCGCAGGGGACATATTCGATAGATGTAATGCGGGCGATGGTTTTTCTGCCTTTTTCGATTATATTCTTTTTCGTTTGAGATATTGTTTGCTCATTGCCCTCAAAGTCGTTGGCTGACCGCCTTGTCTTAATTCCCTGGCGAATTTGGTTTAACCAATTCTTTTTTGCAACTTTTGCATCTGATTTGTCTGATAAATCTCCAATAATGATAAGAACACACATCACTGCAGCTGCAATGCAGTATCCTTTTAATGTTGTGGATGGAAAGAAGTAAAATAGGATAGCGAGTATAACGATTTCGATGAATATCCCGACGCCACCACCTGTCACAGTACCCAAAATGAGTGGTGAGAGTATGGCAAGAATAGGGTATCCGATTAATTTCCCCCAGAACGATGTAAACAATTCTGATCTTTGGGCAGAAACAATGAGATCATCGAGTTCGAACTGTTGGGTATTGGATAACACAGATTCGCAGCATTCAGGGATTGCTCTCGGCGTTTTTTCGGATAGTCTTTGCCATAATTCTATATTGCCTGCTTCACCGTATTCCCGAATATCTCTGAGTTTGTTATTTAATTGTAATGATGAGCATTCGGCCAGATTCGATATATCTTTGAGAAGATATTCGTCGTTTTTAAATTGTGTAAATATCGTTTTTAATTGTTCGATATCCGCCAGGCGTTCTTCTGCCTTGGGCTCGAGCATTTGCCGAAGTACTTTTACAACACTGGGATGTGCCGACTGCATCTCGGGTTCGAAAATGAGCAGGAAATCCTTCACAGGCATATCCGCCGGCGAAACGCCGCACATCATATAGACCAAGACAGCTGCCAGTGCATAAATATCACATGCGGGGCCCGGTTTGCCCATGAGCTGTTCGGGGGCCATGTATCCATAGGTACCGGCAACCGTCGAACCACCGCCCTGAATCTGGGGGTTGGCCACTGCCCCAAAGTCGATGAGATAGACTTTGTAACCATTGGCCTTGCGCGGGACCAGCAGCAAATTCGAGGGCTTGATATCCCTGTGAATGATCGGCGGTACATGGGTGTGAAGGTTTTTCAGGATCTCCAGAACCTGCAGGGCAATATCATAAACCGTGTGTACGTCAAAGCGATGTCCCTGTCTGAGCAGATCCTGCAATGAGCGTCCCGGAATATACTCCTGGACTATCCAGGCACAGGGAGAGTCACCATCGAGGCATTCGATTGACTCATAAAATCTGGCAATACCATCGATTTGGAGGTCGGCCAAAACATCGGATTCACGCTTAAACAGATCGTATGCTTTCCAATTTTTGACCGATTCGATTCTGAGCTGTTTGACGGCGACACGTGAGCCATTAGCCAGGTTTTTTGCCAGAAAGACTTTTCCCTGTGTGCCGTGTCCCAATTCCCGAATGAATCGATATTTGGACTGCAATGCATCCGGGGTTTGGGGGGCATTAACCTTCATGCCGGGGCGTTCATTTGGGTATGCAGGCGAAAGTCGGTTTGAAGATTGAGGCTGCATTTCCGGCATGTTCACATCCTAAGGGAGGGGCCATCGTTTAATCGGCGCATGCCGTACCTTCTGCATTGCAAGTGCCTGAACATTCGTACAAAAGTTCATCGTAATAGTAATTCTTCCCATCATCCGAGGCACGGCACGATCGATAGCCCTCGAAATATAAGCCGTCTATCTGGGTGCAGTAATTCGTTCGATCGGTAGGCGTGGGGCATTCTTCTTCTGCTTTTAGGCAGGTCGGCCATTTGTCACCATTGAGGTCGAGTACGTGGCAATAGTCTTTTTCGCAGTCATCGAATATATATTCATGTTCACCATTGCACATCATACCAAGTTTGCCGTCACATCTGGGGACAAATGTTGCGGCATCGCATGTAGACATGCATTTGCCATAAGATTCATCACATATATCAGATTCGCATACTTCAACCGCAGTGATATCTTCTGTCCAAATCATTTGTGTATCGGATGAAGCGCAGACGTATTTGTGCAGTTCTACAATGTCGCTGTATGTGCAGCTGTATTTGATTTCTTCGAGCGTTTCACAGGGTTCCACGCATTTGCCATTGTCACAGACATACCCGGACATGTATTCATTGTTACAGGAGGTGGCCTCAATCGTATATGTGGTGTTACACGTCAGGAGGACATCGGTACCATCGCATTTGGTTTCAAAAGGATCGGATTCGCAGCTTTGATCCTCCTGTTCGGAGAGCTTCAGACAGGTTTTGTCAGGTGTATCGCAGCCATGCAAACATGATTCGTAATCATCCAATAAATAGACGAACTGTTCTCCCAGGCTGCTGCAGACATAAGTTCTTGAGTAACCAGCCTCGCATCGTATGACGGTCTCCCCTTCGGTCATACATTCTTCAAAACAGCCGGGATAGCCCGCATTATTGACGGCGCATACCTGTCCCGAGGGGCAAGCTTCTGCCGTGATGACATTCTTTTCCTGTGCATCATCGTAATCGCAGTCAACCATGATTTCGCCGGCTGCGCAGCTGGGGATGAAGTCTTCCGGGCATTCGGTGCCTTCGCCTTCTATCAGCTGACCGCACTGCTGTGTCTCGCTCAGACAACTTGGGGTTTGGGCTTCACACATTTCCTTGGATACCGGTTTGTAATACAGGTTGCCATCATTCGCCTGCGAGCAGACCAGTTCAAGCGAGAATGGCTTTTGTTGGTAGTCGGTTGTTGTGTCACATCGGTAGATCTTTTCGTCCAGGGTGGAACATGCATCATCGGTAGTATGCACGCACCCTGCATAAGCATCGGTTCCGCTGCCAAAGACGAGACAGGCCATGCCTTCGTCATCATCACAATACACACTGCCATTGACGACGACGCCATTCTCCTCTTCATCGAGGGTACAGAACACAGGGTAGATACCGTCGCAGCTTTCAATAAAAGAAGCTGGATCACAGGGAGAATCTTCAACTGGCAAGGTGCAAAAAGAGGTTTCAATGTGGCAATCCGTATTGCAATACAGTTCCCCGGTTGACATGGGAATGAAATCTCCGCATGTTTTTTCGCCGAGCAATTCGTCATCGCACTCTTCGCCGTCGTCGAGTCTGAGGTTGCCGCATGCGGATTGGAAGCAGGCGCCTTCATAACAGCCATATTCACATGGTTCAGCAGCATCTGTCCATTGCCCCTCGATACATGTTTGAATCAAATCTCCGGCACATTGAACCTCATTTTCTTCCACACATTGTGGCTCAGGTTTGCAGCTGCCTTCTTCGCAGCCAAATTCGCATGGTTCATCGGCATCGACCCATGTTCCACCAATACAGGTTTGAACTACGTCTCATGCACATTGAACCTCATTTTCTTTTATATATTGTGGCTCAGGTTTGCAACTGTTTGTTTTATAGCCAAATTCGCATGGTTTATCGGCATCGACCCATGTTCCTCCGATACAGGTTTGAACTAAGTCGTTGGCACATTGAACTGCATTTTCTTCCACACACTGTGGCTCAGGTTTGCAGTTGCCTGCTTCGCAGCCAAATTCGCATGGTTCATCGGCATTGACCCATGTTCCCCCGGTACATGTCTGCACGGTCGTTCCGTCTTCGGAGCATTGTGTCGCTTCTTCTGTGCATGCTGCGCTCGTTTTGCAAACGCCATTTTCGCAGCCATTTTCGCACGGTTCATTGGCATCGACCCATGTTCCCCCGGTACATGTCTGTACGGTCATTCCGTCTTCGGAGCATTGTGTCGCTTCTTCAGTGCATGGTTCGTTCGTTTTGCAAACGCCATTTTCGCAGCCATTTTCGCACGGTTCATTGGCATCTACCCATGTTCCGCCGGTACATGTCTGCACGGTCGTTCCGTCTTCGGAGCATTGTGTCGCTTCTTCTGTGCACGGTTCGGTCGTTTTACAAGCGCCATTTTCACAGCCATTTTCGCACGGTTCATTGGCATCTACCCATGTTCCGCCGGTACAAGTCTGCACGGTCGTTCCGTCTTCGGAGCATTGTGTCGCTTCTTCAGTGCATGGTTCGCTCGTTTTGCAAACGCCCTTTTCACAGCCATTTTCGCAAGGCTTCGCGGCATTTTCCCAGGCTCCTCCGTTGCAAGTCTGCACCGTATCGCCGTCGCATTGTTTGGCACCATCAGTGCAGGCGGGCTTTGCCTTCGGATCTTTGACACAAACCCCATCCCCTGTCGACATCGTACAGACAAACCCCTTATCACACGATGCGATCTTAAGGCTCTGGTCTGCCGGATCACAAAACATCACGTATCGTGCGTCGAGGCATACGGGCTTATCTTCGTCGCTGTTGCAGCGCAAATCATTGTGATTGCCCTCATCGCAGCCATACATTCCAACGACAAGCATCGAAAATAGAAATGCCGTTAACCGCTTGTGATTCATAGACGACCCCTTGTTTGAATATGATTTGAAACCGTGAACTGGTCACTTTTTTTTTATATATGCCGCGCGTCTATCGGCAATTGCCGATACGACGCACATTAAAGCCGCTATTGCCTGACGGCAATACGCGGCTTTTGTCTGTCGTTGAAATTATCTAAAGGCATGCACCTTCGGCGCATCCGTTTGCGCATTCCTTCGCTGCACTAATCCACTGACGGGTTACACACGTTTGTACAAAATTGCCCTCACATCGGGTGCTGCCTTCGGTACAAATGTTGCCGGCGGATGCATCCGTTCCCTGGGCATTGTCGTCAACAGGGGCATTTTCATCCCTGGCGGGGACGCATTTTGACTCTCCGTTGGCATCCATAAAACAATAATTGGCATCGGGGCATTTGATGGTGACAATACTGTTATTCTGGCAGGTTGTATAATAATCGTAGTCGATGCACTCGTCCTTGTAGGACGCATCACACTTCAGATCATTGTACTTGCCTTCATCGCAGCCTCCCAGGGCTGCAGCAAGTAATAAAGCCCCAATCAATACCTTCAGATTATTCAACATATAAGCTCCCCATACGCGTTTCGTCAGATACCTATCCTCTATGAGGTATGTAAAATGTATCAGGGATGATACATAAATTCAATTTCAAAACATGCCGGAGAACCAACTCACGGTCAGGCCGGCTGTCATGTAATCTTCGTCGACCAAAACGATGTGATAGTTGAAAAATATGCCGATTCCCAGGTGACGAATGCCGCGGTATAACAGCTGAAAATCGAAATCGACACTTAAACCATGGGCATTTCGGTGCCAGAGGTAGGTTTGATCTTCGGAAAAAATGGAAGACACATTTAATCCGATAACCGGCACCCATTGCAGGACATCGAGTGAATAAAACATCCCGGCTCTCAACTGATAGATTCCGAGCGCCTGGTTCAAGTCGTTATTGCGTGCGCCATAGATGCCTGCAGCGAGGCCAACACTCAGACCGTCCAAAACAGAATAACGGCCAAAGAATTCAGCCCCTCCCCCATAAATGTTATGAGCCGGCATAAAGAAAGCCGTGGGGGCTGCACCGAGTTCCCAATCTCCTTCGAGTGCAGAAGCCGAAGACATGGGCAGGAAACAGAGTGCTAGAAATGTAAACAGGATGATAAAAGGAATGGAATGCTTCATGGCACGCATCGCGGCTTTGCCGCGTCAAATAAAAGCGTCGGCGTATGCCGGCAGAGATGCTTTTGCGTTTCTGCCGGCATAGCCGACGCGCGCAAGCCGTATGGCGTCAGCCATAGGCTGCGCACATTATGATTGAATCGAATTGTCCGGATGATCGCTTTTATCTTCGGTTTGTCGTTGTGCTTCCTGACGCTTGGCTTCCTCTTCTTCGGCTTTGACTTCGCGCATGCCACGTTTAAAATTGCGGATTCCCTGGCCGACTGCAGAACCGAGCTGAGGCAGTTTCGTTGCACCGAAAAGTACCAAAATAATTGCAAGAATAATGAGGATTTCCTGAGTTCCAAACCCAAAAGCGAGTATCATTGACATTGTTTTCTCCACATACATAGGAAACAGTGGATATCATTGGGGCTGCTGCACTTGACAGGCTGGTTGCCATGTCGATGGGATCCTTTATCACATTCCCGGATAATTCGAAATTGTTCTTTAATTCGGAACGCGGAATGCGTTTGTTTGCATCGGACGATGCTCGCGTTTGAATTAGAAGTTTTAATTTGTTGAGATGAATGTGGGTTTAACGCGTACATCGCTATTGTGTATAGTTTTCGGGTAACCCAAGGGTTACCGCTGTCCCATTCCCGCCCGCCGACCGACGCCCGAACCCCAAATTCGTCTGGTCCTGGCACACTGCTCCCTTTCCGACAGGAACTGTCGTAAAAACAAGCATTCCACTGTGCCTGGCATGTACAGCACTTCAGCATGAAATCCGCGTCCGGAGTTTGAATGCAGTAAACCGTCCCTCGGTTGGCCGTACATTATGTCGGGCGGTCCATGTCAGTTAGACAAATCCGGATGTATACATATCAAACCTCTCTGGCAAAGGGGAGGCTCATTCCTCCATAGATAATGATGCCATCGAGAATGGCATTGTTACATTTTTTTTTCAGTGCAAGGCATGCTGCGTTCTATGGGCTTTTTCTAGGCAGAAAGGTGGTTTCATGTAGTTCAATTTGCAGAATAGTAGCTTTAATTAAGCCGTAAAATTATCTATAATATCCGCTGTGTTTTGTAGACACTCAAATAGGGGATGGAACAAACAGCTATGAAGAATAAAAGAGTAATCGTCGTGCTTTTGTGTGGACTGGCCTGTGGTTTTTGGGGCTGCAGTGATGACAGCAATGGCAGTTCAGGGAAAAGTGAGGTTCAACCAGGGGCGTGCAATTGTACGGGTGATCAGATTTGTAAGGATGGCACCTGTGTCGATCCTGAAGGTCAAAATCCAGAGGATAAGGATAAAACCTGTGAATCGACCTGCAAGGCGCCTAACTACTGTGAAAACGGTGTTTGCAAATCGCCTGATCAGCCCGAGCCGCCTGGGCCGTCAGATACCTGTGGCGAGAGTTGTCTGGCGCCGGATTATTGTGAAAGTGGGGTCTGTCAGACATGCACTAATGTATGTGGTGAGCAGTGCTGTCTTGATGGACAGATGTGTGATCTGCTCGATCAGGTTTGTTCGGATGCATGTGAAGACGGCCGTGCTCGCTGTTCGGGCAACTGCTGTGCAGAGAATGAAGTCTGCGGCGATTTTGGCTGTCAGGAGCAGGTCGTCTGCGATTCGAATCAGACAGAATGCCACCATCCGGATTTTGCAAGCATGATCGTGTGCTGCAATAATGAAACCGAGTATTGTGACACGGAAACCGGCCAATGCCTTGAGCTTTGTAAAAGCAATATCATCTGCGGCGGTGTCTGCTGTGAAGAAGGGATGGAGTGCGATGCTTCGGACAACAAATGCAAGCCTCCCTGCGCCGGAACGCGCTGCGGTGAGAATGATGAACTGTGCTGTGACAGTGCCAGCCAAATCTGCCTGTATCAGAAGTGTCTTCCCAAAGGCACCTCGTGCACCAAAGGTGATGACTGCGATTTTGACGAGTATTGTGAGCTGACGTCCAATACCTGTGTTGCCAACGAAAACAATCCCAATGTCTGCGAAGTCAAACCCGAGGCCGGTCCCTTCAATCCCGTCGTCAAATGGTGGTGGCCTGTAAAGAGCATGCCCGGCGGTGTGCCCAGTGTTCATCCCAAGTTCGATCAGGTCATGAACATTCCTTCCATTATCAACCTCACTGATGATGACGGCGACGGCAAAATTAATGAATACGACATCCCCGATCTGGTTTTCACCTCATTTGCCAAGGATATTGAGGGATATCATTATTACGGCATGAATGTTCTGCGCGCCATCAGCGGCAAAGACGGCACCGAACTGGCCACACATCCCGATATTGTCTTTTATTTGTCCCATGATCCCGGCATTGCAAAAGTTAATCACGATGAGTACCCGGAAATCGTCCTTGGGGCCAATATCGGCGGCGTTCCCAGCACCGTCATTCTGAATCTGCTGCCCAAAGCCGATGGCAACGGGTATGAATTCAAACAGATTGCCCGACTCGACGGCAATTCAGCTTTTGCGCGCTTTGCCAATATGGACGGCGGCGAATTTCCACAGATCATCACGAGCGCAGGCATCATCGAATATACCGAAGACGCGTCGGGCAACGGCACATACAAATGGCGCTGCAAAGGCGACTTTGGTGATGGGCATGAAGGTTCTACCGTGGCCGATCTGGATGGCGACGGTGAAATGGAAATCGTCGGTCAGGAGATTTTTAACAAGAATTGCGAAAAGGTGAGTGACGATAAGATAGCCCAAACGGGTGCAGTCCTTGCGGATATCGATCTCGTCGATGATCACGCAAATGGCCGTCTCGATGTCGAGCAAATCGCCATCACTTACGGCGGTTACGGAACGGCCGCAACCGGCGCGGTTCCTCCGAAAGGCAAGGTGAATGCTTTTAAGGTGTTTAAAACTGCCGAAGGCAAGTTCCACCGCGAACAAATCTGGGAAACGGAAATGCCCATCGATTACGATTATGCCCAGACTTTCCTTGCAGGTCGTTACTACGCGGATGGTACGCCTTTTAGATGCGACAAAATTTGTGATACGGATGAGAGTGCCGAAGGTTTCCGCCGTTACATTTGTGCCACTGGCGGCGGCCCGCTGGTCGTGGCCGATTTCGACGGCGACAAAAAACCGGATATCGGGCTTGCCACAACCTGGTCTTATGCCGTGTACAATTCCGAAGGCAAGATCATCTGGGCGGATTTCCACACGCAGGATTATTCGAGCCGTGCAACGGGCTCAAGTCTGTTCGATTTCGAAGGCGACGGCATTGCCGAAGTGCTTTATGCCGACGAAATCAATCTGCACGTCTACAAGGGGCCCTGCATGGGCAAAAATGACGAAAAGTTCACCAATTATTGCGCCGCCACCAAGCTCATTCCCGATATTCCCAACTCGAGCGGCACGCTCATTGAGTATCCTCAGGTTGTCGATGTGAACAACGACGGCCGCAGTGAAATCATCGTCACATCCAACGACTATGCATTTCTCACTGAGCAGCACATCACCGGTATCCGTGCCTTCGGCGATCCCAACGACCGCTGGGTTCGCACGCGACGCATTTGGAATCAGTACGATTACCACGTCTCGAACATCAACGAGGACGGCACCGTTCCCAAACATGAAAAGCAGAACTGGAAGGTCAAAAACCTGAACAACTTCCGTCAGAATATTCAGCCCGGCGGGTTGTTCAACGCCCCCAATCTCGTTGCCGTCGCGATCGAAGGGGATCAGTCACAGTGCACGGATAATCTCATTCTGTTGGCTACAGTTGAGAATAAGGGATCTCTTGGTATTCCGGCTGGTGTTTCTGTCAAATTCTATGTCGAGGATGTCAATGGCACCGGCAAGACCGGCTATATCGGTGAAACCAAACTGAACAAGGCTTTGTTGCCGGGAACAAGTGCCAAGGTCTCATTGACCTGGGATATGACTGTGACGATTGACGGAGTGGTTGTGAAGCTCGAAAAAACAGCCAAAATATACTTTGTGATCGATGAACCGACTGCCGAGAATCCCAAAGGCGAATATATCGAATGTGACAAATCGGATAACCAGTCTGCTGTCACGGAAATCGAGCTTTGTCCAGAGAAAATCAATTAAGGACGGTTTGATCTTTATTTTGGCAGGGGGGC
>JAGACY010000007.1 GCA_017613855.1 Pseudomonadota bacterium | reverse complement strand
CCGAAAACATCGCCAAAAACTGTTTTATCATGCCAGAAATACCGCGAGAGGACATCTCAAGCCGGCCAAGTCTCCATAAAACATTGCGATGAAGCTGTATTGCGAGCCGAAGCTGTGAACGCTGTTCCAGGCTGAAAGCAGAACTCGGAGGCGTACACGACACTGCAGGACTTATCTGTAAATTGGACAGGACAAGCGCCGCTTTGCGCTCATGTACACTTTGCTCATAGTAACGGAGCGCTTCCTTCCACAGTTCCCTGTCTTCCCGCAGCAGGTGTGTCTCAAGTGCATCGGGCATGGTAATCGGATGACGAAGCGCCACGCTCACACTCCCCCAGTCCTGTTGTGCAGTTTGCCACGCCTCAGGCGTCAAAAACGGCGTAATCTGCTTGTCCTGCCATTGCATCGAAGGAAGCGGCTCAAGGGCAATTTCTTCCTTCTGGGTACACCCCATACTCAGCATGACAGCAAAGAGAAATACAGAAAGTCTTTTCATGACGGCAAAAAAATAAAAATGGCACCGCGTATTGACCGCAGGACAATAGCGGTGCCTGCTGTGCGTATTGGCAAAGCCAATAGCACGCACCCCCACAAGAAAACGGTCAAACTCACAAAGATTGCGGCAACAAAAGGAAACAAAAATGTAGAATAATTGGAATAACTCTTGCGTTATAAAGCGATTCAGCGCACTTATGATGCGGCACGATGCCTTACCATTATCATTAAAATAGCGAGTTTGACCAAAAAACAACACTTTGACAGGAGATTCCCATGAGATTCTTAAAAATCGCCTTTGTGCCTGCAGTATTTCTTGCCACATTCCTTTTCACCACAAATGCATTTGCGGACATCGATATCCGTGCAGGTATCGATTTTTCCATTGCCGGAATCTCCGAAGACTCGGCAATGATCGAAAATGGCAGGGTTTATCGCCAGCATCTCGAGTTTGAAGACCCGATGATCGGCGTCAGCGGAACGCTTTCGTTGGGCTATCGCTGGACAATATTCGGACTCTACGTGGATCAAGTCATTGGTGGACTTTGGTGGACCGGACCAACGAGTGAACTGGAAGGCTACCGATACGATGATGCGTCATTCCTGGGCGGAACCTTCCTGACTGCCAAATTCATTGCCCCCCTGGGGTCGACAGAAGTCGATCTCGGATTCGGACTCGGCGCGATGTATTCTGCCGGTCCCAATTGGGGCGATATCGACTATAATAAAGGTTATACCATTATTATTGACAAGGACATGGACCCAAGTGCCGCATTTGCCGTTCGCTTTGTCTTTGGTTTTACCCATTTCTTCGGCAAACTCATCGGCATTGGCCTGCATCTCGATTACAACGTGGCCTTTAATTTCGTCAAACCCAACAAAGCTATCTGGGGCAACGTTTCTAACTTCGAATCGACCGTGCACCAGTTCAATCCCGGTCTGCATGTCCAGATTAAGATTTAATGCGGAATGCGGAATGCGGAATGCGGACTTGGGATGCAAAACTAATGGGCAATGCTAAAGTTAATAGTGAATGGCTTTCATAATTCGTAATGCGCAATGCGTAATTGGAAAGCAAAACTATAGGACTACGCTGAAGTTCATTGTGAATGGCATACATAATTCGCAATGCGCAATGCGTAATGCGTAATTGGAAAGCAAAAACCAGTGGACGACTCTAAAGCTAAAATAACCAACATTCTTTAGGAATAAACTTGAGAAAGCCTCCATTGCCAACTGCTAACTAATTGCGCATTTCAAATTGCGAATTACGCATTAACCCTCCGGGTTCAGAAATGCCTTCAGATCTGCCAACCGTTCGTTGGCATCATGCCTGCCAAGTTCATACATTTCCAAAATGGTCGCGGCATTGCGCTCGAGGCGCTTGATATTCACTTTGCGCGACGGCCTGAATACAAAGATTTCACCCGTTTTTTCGAGTTCCTCTACTTGCCTGAGCGTCGCATTGTAGCGCTCATGGCGCGTCTCCATGGCATGCACAAATTCGGGATAACGCTTGTACATCAGCTTAACCAGCGTCATTTTTTCGGGTTTCTTGACATACCCCGCCATTTGCGTCAGCACGACCACTGTGCGCCGATACCCCTGTTGGCGCAGGAATTCTACAGGAATGCTGTCCAATGCACCGCCATCCAGCAGCTTATGGCCCTCAAATTCGACCATCTTCGAAATGACCGGCAAAGAGGCAGAAGCCCGCAGTGCATCCATTTCCTTGCCGCGCAATGACTTCGACAAATGATAATAAGGTTTTCCTGATTCAACATCACTGCACGTAATATAAAATGATGTCTTCTGAGCCGAAGCTTCGTAACTGTCATAATCGAGCGGCGCAAGACGCGACGGCAAATCCTCGTAGCAGAATTTCTCGTTGATGAAATTCCCAGTCGAAAGCCAGGAACGCAGCCCCATAAAATGCGGATCCTTACTAAAGGTCAGGTAAAAACGAACTCCGCGTCCCGGTTGATTTGCCATAAATGACGTTGCATGGACAGCACCTGCAGATACCCCCACAATGCCATCGTAAGTCAGACCACGCTCGATCATCACATCGAGCACACCCGCCGCATAAATGCCACGAAGACCGCCCCCCTCCACAACAAGACCGGTCAAATTGCTCTCTTTTCCCTGACTATCTCGATTTTCAGACATTGGATTTTCCATATTTTGTCGGGAAATTCCCGGCGTCAAAGTCATACAGATCACTCAGATTATGCTCAATACCCTCCAGTTTAAAGGTTCTGAGCCATTCTTTGAGTTTACCACAAGCCATCCCCTTATCAGTAGATAAAATGAATCGTGCAGTCATGCCATCGTAAATGCCATTTAAGACATCCCCCGTTCGATATGCGGATTCCACGCGGCATTCACAATGATCCGGAACGGGGAACAATGGCCATTCATACCCCTCAAACCCCATGTTTTCAATCAAACCGGTATTGTTTGCATAAAGCCTGAATTCAACCGCTTCACGCCAGGGATGCCAATCCCATTCGGAGTGTTTTCGGCTGCACGACAACGCAATGGCATTGCGTAACATATCGATGCCGCGCGACATTTCGGTCACGCCATGCTCGACCTGCAGCCTCGGGTTCAGTTCCAGCAAATGGGCACGGCCATTCGGTTCGACCAAAAATTCGACAGTTCCCCACCCCAAATAACGCATTTCCCCGAGTCTTCGGGTGAGTTTTTGGGCAATCCTTTGCAAATCGGGATAATCATTGGGATCTATCGAGATTTCGAGCCATTTTTGGTTGCGCACCTGAGGCGTACAATCGCGAAAGCCAAGGATTTCAACATTCCCGCAGCCATCGCCAAAACACTGAAATTCGACATGGGATGCGCCGGCGATTGCCGGTTCCATATAATAACTGCTCAGGAATTGCGTTTTTTCAATTCTTTCGATGGCGTTGTGTAAATCCAATCGATGATTGCATAATTCGATGCATTTGCCACCACCCCCAAATCGCCACTTGAGCATGCAGGGGGTAAAGGGGGCCCGTTCAAGCGCAGCCATCCCGATCGAATCGTCGCACCTGATGGCCGCATGGGAATATCCCGTGACATCCGCCAGTTTTTCGATCGTCGTCCATTTATCACCAAAGCACTGTAATTGCTCGCTTGTTGGGCCTATAAAATGTATGCCCATAAGGCGGCAACGCCGGGCAAAGGCAAAGCTTTCGGACAGAAATCCCCAACCCGGCAGGATAGCTTCACATCCGGTTTGTCTTGCTGCCTCGAGGATATCATCCTCGTTGGTATAGGCATCGCGGCTCATTCCCGTAAAAACGATTTCATCCGCTTGTGCTTGCACGGCTTTAAGGCAGTCATCCCGTGCAGCAATACAAACGGTCTGAATGCCCATGTCATGGCAGGCCCGAATCAATCGAAGTGCACAGTCGGCACGATTGGCAATGAGGATTTTGCGGTACATGTTTTTTAATGAATAATGGATAATGAAAAATGAATAATGAATATGCAGATCTAAAGATGAAAGCCAAAAGACTCTGTTGTACAAGAGTGGAGTGGATTACGCTGCACTTACCCACGGTTATGAACTACGAATGTAGCGCCTCTCCTGGGCGTATGGCTCATTATCCATTATTCATTGTCCATTATCAATTATCAATTCCGCATTACCAATTGTATTGAAGCAATCTCGATTTGTGATAATATCGCCGCGTTGGCGATTTATCGCATTTCTTCGATTTACCACTCAAAACCCGTCAAAGCAATGCCTCCAGAAACCAAAGCACTGAGCGATTTTCAGAACATCATCTCCTCCGAGATGGATCTCAAGGACGCCATTCGAAGCGGTACGCTCGATGGCTACGCCATCCGGAAAGTTGTCATTCAAAAAACCTGTTTTGATGATCGGCATTTTAACAATGTCCTCGTCCATAGTGTCACAACGCGCGGGCTTTCTTTCGAATGTTTTGGTGCCAAAGCAGTTCAGTGGACAGCGAGTGATTTATGTGATTCCCGATTTCATTTCAGTGAAATTGACGAACTCAATATGCAGAACTGCCAGGCTCGCAAGTGTGAATTTGATCAGGCACTTGTACAGAATTCGGCATTTTATACCTCTGAACTTCAAAATATATCATTCTCAAGCGCCAAAGTCGTGAAATCCCAATTTCAGGATGTGAATATGTATGGCGCCAATTTTGAGAATGCCTTTGTTGCACAATGCCAGTTTACATGTTCAAATAATGGAAATCCTGAGCTTTCGCGTTCGAATTTCCAGCGTGCAATGATCATTGATACAAGTCTTAAGAATGCGAATTTATTTGCCTCAAACTTCGCAAATGCCATTCTCATTCGCGTCGATCTTCGGGGGTCGAATCTGACGATGGCGGATTTTCGCGGTGCCGTTCTCATCGGCTGCGATATCCATCCCGATGACCGTGACGGGGCTTTATTTTAATGAGTAATGTGTAATTGGGATGCAAAACTAAAGGGGAAGTCTGAAGCTAAAGGTGAGAGAATTTTAAATTCGTAATTCGTAATTCGTAATGCGTAATTGGGAGGCAAAACTAAGGGGCGACTCTAAAGCTAAACTAACTATCATTCTTTAGGAATAACCTTGAGAATTCCCTAACTGCTAACTGCTAACTGCTAAATTCCACAGGTTAAACAACCCATTCATATAAAGGTAACAAATTCATGGCTTCGACAGCTCAACATCAGGAAATCAAGGCAGCATTAGAGCGTTATACCAAAGAAGAACTCGTCGATTTAATCGAGCATCTTCTGCGCATCTATGTGCTGAATGAGCCGGTAAAACTCGACACAGCGGTCAGCAAACCCGAGTCGATGAAAGACCTTTCGGGATATACCTTCCCTCAGCTTCTTACGCAGCTTCAGAACAGCATGGAGATGGAAGAGTTGGGAAAATTCCGCGTCACACCATACACGGTCTATGTCAACATTGGTGAAGCTGAGTTTGACCTCAATGGCCCAACCCCGACACTTGCCAAAGCCGCTTCAGAAGAAGACGAACCCGCCGAAGAAGTCAATGAAGAAGACATGAGCCCAGCCGAACGCATGGATGCACTCGACAGCCGTCCCTGGAGAAGTGCTCCCCGCACGGCTCCCAAAGTTGTCTCAAAAGTGGAAACCCCCACGATGGCTGATCTTTTTGCCGATGACAAACCGGGTGATCGTGGTTTTGCCCTTTACGAACCGCCTACCCGTTTCGATGATGATGAGGACGATCTGGATGCGCCGCCTCCGATTGCCGACGTTGCCCCCGGCGACGATCCCGAAGTCAAGAGTGACAATACGTCGACAGATTTTGCCAAAACCGCAGCATCCCGCGAAGAAGCGCCGCAGCCTGCAGCCCCAGCCACACCGCCTCCTTTGGCCGCAGGCGACAAACAGATCGATCCCTCCAACCGCTTCGCAAGCCTCGATCTCGATTAAGAGGAGCAAACTATGCCAGCTTCCGATATTATTCGCGTTCGACGTTTCTTCGAAAGAGGCGTCTATTTTCTCGGTCAGGCATCCTATCCCGAAGCCTGTACCAACTTTAAGGATGCCTTGCAAATCAACCCGAATTTCCTGCCGGCGCGCACCCACATGGCACTTGCACTGGCCCATCAGCATAAGTACGTCGATGCTATCAAACTCCTCGAAGAAGGCCGCAAACAAGTCCCTCTCCGAGACGATCAACTCGTCGAAGTCTTGTCATTGCTCGGAAATATCTGCCTCATCCGCCAGGATTACCGTGCTGCCGTCTATTACCTCAAGGCGGCCCGCAAGATCGATCCCGTTAACGCCAATTTGAGACTCATGCTTTCCACGTGTTATTGCAAATCCGGCCAGTTTGCCGATGGACTTGATTTGCTTCTCGAAAGCGCCCAGGCCCACAAATAACATTATTGAAATATGTTTTTTGTTGCCGTGCTATCTCCCCTGCGGGGCGATACGCACGGCTTTTTTCGTCGCTATTGCTGCGCAATACGCGACGATACTTTTTTGGGAAAGCACTTCAAAAAAAAAATGCCGCGTATCGCAGATAGCGGCATTTGGCGAGCGTATTTTTGCAAAGCAAAAAAAGCGAGCAGAGGCGCGCAGAATGCGCGCCTGAAAAGAAATTATTCACCACCTTCCGGTTTCTCCGGCGGGACAGGTTTTTTATCCGGCCAGGGAAGATCGACATTTGCACTATCCTCGGCAAAAGATTTTTTCTTCCAATTCGTCAATGAAGCAATCACATCATCCACTTTCGATTTATCAAAAGCAGATGCAGTCAGTGTTTCACCGCCATGGGCCTGGGCAGTTTCATCGTCAGCGCGCTGGTACCACCACACATTGGAAGCATTATCCGCAGTCAGTGCACCGAGATTATGATCCTTTACGGCTTCATAGTTTTCAGAACCCTCAACCAGCTTGCTTTGATGAACCATACTGACGATATCATCCAGAGTAGACTCGGAGAGCTTCACAATGAGATCATTCGCCGGTGTTTTAACTTTCGGATTGGCATAAATCGCAATATTGCTCCAGGAATCCTTGGCCGAATCGTTAAGAAAGTGGGCTGTTTCGGCGGTCAATTCGTCAAAGGCAACCCCGGTATATTCGATCGTCGAACCGGAGGATTTATTGATGACCATGACATTTTTCGCAGCATTTGCTTTAGTGAACCGGAGCTGAGAATCGACGATACTGCTGTCGGTCAGTGTATTGACAAAAGCAATCAAATTGTTGGCGGCATCGAGTTGATCGGACTCGACACTGAGATTGGCAATCTTCGATTGGGCGGTCACACTGTTATTCGCAGCATAGATATCTTTTGCCTTGATATTGCCGAGTGTCACCTTGATATCGTTGATATTGGCCATTTTGGCGGCATTAATGAGAGCCACGAAATCCGCAGCTTCGGATTCATAGGCTTTGACTTCAAATTCCGAGTTTTTCAAAGACACAGCTTTTGTACCATTGCCAAAAGCATTGATGGTATAAAACGTCTTAGCGGATTTGGCTTTGCCGATTTCAAGATGATAGGCCGAAATATCAGCCTGAATCGTATTCATCATCGCACTCAGATCACCAGCAGAAGTGACTTCATCCAGTTTAACACTGACATCATAGATTTCGTTTTGAGCAATGGCAGAGGTCGTATGCGCCAATGCAGAAACGCGCTTGTCAGCCCCGGTGGTTTCCAGTTTTTCAATATGTGCGCGTGAAGCATAAATGTCGGGTAAATGCCCAGAAATACCGATCACGAGGTTTGTACCATTGATACGTTTTGCCTCAAGTGTCAGCCCCGCCACCTGAGCTTTTGACTTTTCGGACAGCATCAGTCCGCCGGCACATACAGATGCCCCGCAATTGAGCTCATCGAGCGTTACGGATGCACCATTCACCATGATGACAGACGCGTCACCAATAAGCGGTGCGAGTTGTGTTACCGATCCGGAATTCTCGCTGGCAATGGCTCCGCTGAACAGGATCTTTTCGAAATCACTATAGTTTGCATAGGCAGCCAAAGCACCGAATTTTGTAGCATTATAACCGGCAACCCCATTGACCGTCGCAAAGGATTCACCCAAAACGGCTTTTGCCAGTCTCACCATGCCATTGACAGAAATATTCGAAACTTTTGAGCGCGAAATATATTTGGCAAAAGCAGAGGAGACATCGCCTCTTATATTATAGTTCAAGGTAAGATCTTTGACGGTAGATTCATAGAGAACATCAAAGAAAGCATCATTGAGATCGCAGTTTTCTTTGCCATCCGTGAAGTGAATGACATGGCTATTGCCGTCAAACTCCATCTGGTAGAGAGAAATGGGTTTCCATGTACCATCACATCCCAGCGAACTT
>JAGACY010000322.1 GCA_017613855.1 Pseudomonadota bacterium | reverse complement strand
GGAATAATCCGGATCAAAATAATGATAGACACTCGAAAAATAATCCCCCGGAAGATAGTCGACGATCGTCACCGCAATGAGCTTTTCCCCAAGATAAAAGCGCATTTCCCCGGCTGATTCCGATCGATAATACAAAAATCTTTTAAGCTCATGCGCCCCCCCCTGCTGTAAAGAACCGGCATGCCGCGCCTGAATATATCTTTTATAAAGGATACATTTTTCTACGGTCAGTTCAAGCGGCCCCAATTCCCACGAAATATCCCGATTCTTATTCCAAATGCGGCGCTGGTGCTTCTTGGGTTTAAACTTATCCACCGGAATGCGCATCGAAATACAGGCATTGCATCCCCTGCACTGCGGTAAATAATAGATATTCCCCGAGTGACGCACCCCCTGACGAATCAGTTCCCCATGCACCTTCGCAGGAAGACCTTCGATAGGCAGCATGCGGTTGACAGCAATCCCTTTGTGCGCCTCATCAAAAAAATAGCCGCACTCTGTCTCTCTCTCGATAAACCGATTCTGTATCAAATCCCTGACGAGACCGGAATACAGCAGCCGATGAAGTAATTCCATTTAGAACAGCCTGAATTTGCTAAAGAATCCGCCGGATTTCTTCTTCGATTTAGATGCACCCTGGGAATTCTCTTTCTCGTCCTCGTCAATATAATCCCACCATGCCTCGGGTTTATCAGACACTTCAAAATTCTCGACGTACTCAGGCGGAACATCATCGGGAAGCTTTATCTTGCGCGGATCAAGCGCCACATTGAGGTTGATCTTCCACGCTCCGTCTTCCTGAAGCATGTGTATCGTGCGGTCTTCACCATCGATCTTGACGGTCAAAACTGCCGACTTGACGCCGCTCTGTTCCGTAATATTCTCGCTTAATACCTTGGGTTTCTGCGCTGGCGACACCTCATTCATCAGATGAGCCCAAACATCTTCCGAATTGCCCTCGCTATCCTCCACGAGCATGATCGAAGCCTCTGTAAACATGCCGCTAAACTTAACGACATTATCTTTATAGGCATACTCTATTGCCGTCTTGAACGCATCTTTGGGCTGCTTGCCGTGAAACTTCACAAAATAGACAATCGTACCAATGACCGCAATGATCAGCACAACAATGAGCGCGCGGATCATCATCTTGATACGCCCTTTCGCCATCGCCTTCGCCGCCTGCTTGGCCTGACTTGGCTTAGGAGCTCGCACGCCTGCCGGAGGGGGCGGCTTGCGAATCCCAGCCCTCGCCGCTGTTGATTTCACTTTCGATGCATTGACTTTTGCCATGGGTGCCCTCCATCTACGACACACATGCTATTCTAAACCATTGACATGCCTATGAAAATTCAATTTTTATTTTTTCACCTGCGCCTATGCTGCGCATACGGCTCCGGTTCCGCGCTATTGCTGCGCAATACGCGCTTCTGCGCTCATCTTGCGGCGACGCCGCTGCGATTCGCGAACATCCACCGCGCAGCAAATAAAATTGCATGCCGTATTGCGCCAGCAATAGGCATGCACACAGAGCGTATCGGCAAAGCCGATAGCTCGTGACCAAACCAAGTGTTACTACTACTCAGCACCTCTATTTGAATTTTTTCGAAGGCTCAAATCATCCGTTAATGCATAATGCATAATGCATAATGAAATGTAGCACTCTGAGTACTTAGATTTTTCTTTTAGTCTTGCACAATCATTCAGCATTATGAATTCAGCATTATGAATTATTGAGTTTTCCATCAATAGGGAATCAAGAAAGCAATTAATGGCTAAATAGTTACTCCCAAATCACATATCGTCTCTTTTGAATTTAAAAAGAAATAGCAATGGTGTAGGCTATTGTGCGACAGTCACCTCATGTGTACTGTCTCGCCCCTGGTATCATTTCCGATTTGTATTCATGCTTCCTCTAATTCTTAGTATTTTAGCGCTATTTTCTGGTGTCTGCATCTATCCGGTCATCAAAAGACACGCCTCGCTGCTCTCGTTTTTTGATGCCTTTGCACTCCTCGCTCTGCTCGGGCTCACACTGCTGCACCTCATTCCACATAGCGCTGAAAACGGCGGTATTCTCGGGGTTATTGCTGTACTCGTCGGCATCGGCATCCCGACATTACTCCACCACCTTCAGCACAGCAGAGAAGAACATGAACACAAAACCAACGGCATTTTGCTCATCATTGTCTTCATTGGCATCATCATTCATACACTGCTCGACGGCATTGGACTTTCTATGTCGGGCACACAAACCGATATGGGACAAATGCTCGGCCTGGGGGTACTCTTTCACCGATTGCCGGTCGGTATTTTCCTCAGCCTCGTCCTCGTCCCGCAGATTGGATTAAAGAAAACCTGGGCCATTGCTGGCGCTTTTGCCATTTCAACGCTCGTCGGCTTTTTGCTCGGGCACTTCGCGCTTCCCAGTGCCGGCCTCACCATCCTCTACATTGTTCAGGGCCTGATTGCAGGTGCACTGCTCCACATCATTCTGCATAATGTTGCCATCGAAGGCCACAATGAATCGCATTGGCCCAAAGGACTCGGCGCACTTGCTGGATTTGTCACGCTGGCCATCGTCGAATGGATTGCCCCCGAAAGCGGACATCATCACGATTCCGTGTTCGATATATGGATAACTTATCTGGCACAGGCCGCCCCCTTCTGGTGCGCTGCACTTGGCATTGTTGGACTTTGTTATTGCCTTTCCCACAGCAAACAAAAGCAGCTCTCCAAATTCGGGCACAAAGCATGCGCCTATCTCGATCCTCAGCCGCTGCCCGCGGCTTTCAATGGGAAAAACCATTTTCTTAATGTCACGGGATTAATCCTTCTTTGTACGCTGTTTGCCCCTGCGCCTGCATTCTCCTGGTGGCTAATACTCGCGCTGTGCCTCAGTATTTTTTATTTTTCCATCAAGCCGCTCGCTTGCTGTGAGCACTGCCGCCCAGAATCTCTCTGCGACCGGAAAAAATCCTTTGCCCTCTGGACGGCCTCCAGCTGGGCTATACTCGCCGGATCTGCACTCATTGCTGCGGTTTTGCCTATTTTCTTCTCTCCCGTCGTCAAAGCGCTCACTGACATTCCTGCCGGTGCATCCATTGCCGCTTTACTGATAATACTCGTTATCTTCGCATGGTTTATGGTTGCCAGGAGAGGATTGTCCCTGCCTGCAGCCGTCTTTGCCGGATTTGCACTGCTGTCCTTGTTCCATCCACTAGAGAAATTCTGCATTCTTCTGCCCATTTTCAGCATTTTATGCGTAGTTCTTTACGATTATCATCCCCGTGATATTGCAGCATCCCGCATCGAAGACAAACCATGGATCCGCCGCTATCTGACGGCCTCACTGCTCTGCCTGTCTCTCGTCACAGGTGCTTCATACCTTGGTTTACGCCACTTATCCGAACAAGAAGATACTCTGGCGTACATCACGACGATCGAACCTATTCACGATCACCATGAGTATGCGCACGAAACAGAACATGAACACCACGAGCATGCGCACGAAACAGAACATGAACACCACGAGCATGTACACGAAAATGAACTCGATCACCATGAGCATGAACATGCTTCGATTGTCCATGTTTTGTCTCAATATAACACGGTTCATCTCATAACCCTCTTTGTGTTCATCCTCACCGGCCTATTCTGGATGTTCCGGATGGGACCGCGCCACCTCTTCGAAACCGCGCTGGGACACCATCACCATGAACATGAATAAGACGAATGTGCAATTGAATTTGCAAAACGAAAGAATCACCTGAACCTCTTTGAATGGCTGCATATATTCCCTATATGAGCGGCGACACGATGTCGCCGCCCGAACGTGTACGACACGATGTCG
>JAGACY010000321.1 GCA_017613855.1 Pseudomonadota bacterium | reverse complement strand
TTGACGTTATCAAGTGCTCATGAACCCGATGGGTTCGGGATTGATTGGACAGCATTTGGCGAGATGGAGGATATCATGGAGTATGCAGCACTGAATAATGGCGTGAAGATGCCGATGGAAGGTTTTGGCGTGTTTCAGGTGCCCGATGGCAATGTGACGGAGCAGGCGGTGGTGGATGCGATAGATGCGGGATATCGGCTTATCGACACGGCGGCGGCCTATATGAACGAAGAATCGGTCGGGCGAGCGATTGCGCGAAAGATGGCGGATGGTACGGTGAAACGTGAGGATTTGTTCATCACGACAAAACTGTGGATTCAGGATGCCGGATATGAGGCTGCCAAGGCGGCTTTTGAGGTCTCGCGTCAAAAACTCGGGCTGGATTATATCGATTTATATTTAATCCATCAGCCTTTTGGCGATTATTATGGTGCCTGGCGCGCCATGGAAGAATTGTATAAAGCGGGAAAAATCCGGGCGATCGGTGTGAGCAATTTCTATCCGCATGTATTGGCAGATCTTTGTTTGCATGCAAATGTAATTCCGGCAGTCAATCAGGTCGAGCTGCATCCGTTTTTCCAGCAGGAGGATGCGCTCAAAGTGATGAATGAATTTGGCGTCATTCCAGAAGCATGGGGGCCATTTGCCGAGGGTAAACACGGCATTTTTAAGCATCCGGTTTTGTGTGATATCGCCGAAAAATATCATAAAACGGCTGCGCAGGTCATTCTGCGCTGGAATGTTCAGCGCGGTGTGGTGGTGATTCCAAAGAGTGTCCATAAATCGCGCATGGTAGAGAATATCAATATATGGGATTTTGTACTATCTGAGGAAGATATTCAAGTTATTGCAAAGTTAGATATTGGCCACAGTGAGATCGTCAATCATTTCGACCCGGAATTTGTTAAGATGATTTGTGGGTGGAAGATTCACGATTAATCATTTCAAAAGGAGACACATTATGGCAAAGAACCTCGTTATCTATTATTCACGTCGTGGCGAAAACTACTTTGGCGGTTCGATTCGATGCATCCCCAAAGGCAATACGGAATACTGCGTCGATTTCATCAAGAATGCAGTCGGTGCGGATGTCTTTGAAGTCGAAACAGTCAAAGAGTATTCCAAAGATTATACGACTTGCACCGAAGAAGCCAAAGCCGAAACCAAAAGCGGTGAACGTCCTGAACTCAAAAAGATGCTCGACAGTATTGCAGATTATGACAATATCTTTGTTTGCGGCCCGTGCTGGTGGGGAACGTATCCCTGTGCAGTATTGGGATTGCTCGAAAAATTAGACTGGAACGGCAAAAACGTGTTTGGGCTAATGACGCACGAAGGCAGTGGCCTGGGGCACAGCGAGCGCGATCTTAAACAGATATGTGTCGGTGCCAACGTGGGCAAATGCCTGGCTATCAACGGCAGTCATGCGGCAGACAGTGAGCTTGAGGTCGCGGACTGGGCAAAGAAATGTGTAGGGGCTCGTTTATGAAACACAAACTTCTGTTCATCGCAGCATTGGCCTTCGGCCTATTCTTATTGGTGGCTGTATCGGCATGTGCAGCCAGAACACCGGTCGATAATAAGCCCGAAGAGACTGTCCAGGGCAAAAGCAGAGTACTCGTTGCCTATATGACATGGTCCGGCCATTTGCGGACGATGTCGGAATGGGTTGCGGACGAGACGGGCGGCGAGTTGTTCCGCATACTGGCAAAAGAGGAATACCCCAAAGATTATTCAGATACGGCTGAACGAGCTAAGGAAGAGCACGATAAAGGCATTCGTCCGCCGTTATCAGAACATATTTCTCCCGAAGCCATGAAAAACTATGATGTCGTGTATATTGGTTTTCCGGTATGGTGGTATGATGTGCCCATGGCGGTCTGGACATTCGCCGAGGAGTACGACTTTAGCGGCAAGACGATCGTCGTTCTATTCTCGCACGAGGGATCCTCAGACGGCGCAAACAGCATGAATACCATCAAAAAGCTGTTCCCAAATTCAAAAGTAGTGGATAAACCGCTATCGATTCGCGGTTCGAAAGTCGCGAATTCAGAAACTAAAGTACGCAACTGGGTCAAAGCCAACGGTCTCAGCATCAAATAATACTTCGTAAAATCAAAAAACAGGAAAGAACGACTATGAAAACCATTCGATTGTTATATCCCGATCACGGCAGTGGGGGGCTGGATACCTATCGATGAACACCAATTGCACAAGCTGTTTTCTGGTTTAAGTTTATTCACCGAATAGTAATATATATTCACAATACGTCGCCCGCGTATTGGCCGTAGGCCAATAGCGAGGCGTCCAAGAGGCCGTATTTCGCGCTTTGCGCGAAATAAACCGACACGCGGGGCGATGCTATGATTATGCCCCTTATAAGTTCAATTGCGCCTTAAAAATTCTCATTGTGATGCAGGCGCAATAAACCACAGGCAAACTTAATCGCCTAGCGAAATCTGCATCGTGACATTATCTTTATCGAGCAGTGCCTTCAATTCATCCTCAGTTTTATCAGTAATTTTGCCGAGCCGTGTATATGACCATGAATTGGAGCCATAAAAGACAACGATTTGATTGCCTGAATACAAAACAATATCACCGGGAGCTGTCGTCGTTTGTACATCATTTCTGGGTAGAGATTGTCCCAATGAGCCGACCTGCTCAAAACCACCATATTGTGACATTTTTATTGTAATATCAGCCGTTTGGGCCATTTCACGAAGGGCATTTACGGAATCGTTATCTTCCCACTGTATTGTAACCTGAATACTGTCGATTGTAGCTGATAATTTGGATACTTCCTGCTCTACAGGTTGCTGTTGCTCAGTTGGCTGTTGTTCAGTTGGCTGCTGTTCAGTTGGCTGTTGTTCGGTAGGCTGCTGTTCGGTAGGCTGTTGCTCAGTTGGCTGCTGTTCGGTAGGCTGTTGTTCGATTGGTTGTTGTGGATTGTCATGATGAGAGGTACTTTCTGTCGGAAGATTCGCCGCTGTATGGCTGGTTTTATTATCTTCAGTACACCCAAAACTCAACATGAATGTGATTGCCAACATTATGAAATATCTCATATTCATTTGGTGACTCCTTTCGTATTC
>JAGACY010000320.1 GCA_017613855.1 Pseudomonadota bacterium | reverse complement strand
TGTCATTCTATTGTAAACTGCTAACTGCTAACTGCTACCTTAATAAGTCCTGAGCAAATCCGTTTTTAAAAAATCTCTTATGCCAGAATGGTTATGATTTAGGGAAATCGTATGACAAAAAATCTATTACTCTCCTGCTCGGGGCGCCGCGTGGAATTGCTGCGCATTTGGGAAAGAACTTTTTTTGAGCTTGGGATGGAAAGCACCGTCGTGGCTACGGATGCACAGCCATTCGCACCGGCTTTTGCGCTTGCCAAAAAACAGGCACTCGTCCCGCGCGTCACAAAACCAGATTTCCTCCCCCGGATGTTCCAGATCTGCCAGGATTACAACATCCGCTGGGTCATTCCCACGATCGATACCGAACTGCCCATTCTGGCCAAAGCCCGTCCATTGTTCGAGGATGCCGGCGTTCATGTCATGGTTTCGGATCCCGAAACGATCGAGATCGCAGCCGATAAGCGCAATACCCATGCATGGTTCGTCAAAAACGGTTTTCCGACATTTAAACAATGTACAATGCAGGAAGCGCTCGATGATCCCGATTGGCAATTCCCTTGTTTTGCAAAACCCGCCGATGGCTCGCGATCCCTCGGTGCTTCGCGCGTCGAATCGCGTCAGGCCCTCGAGATCCGCAAAAATAGCGGTGAGCATGACAAAGATGTGATCGAGTCGCTCGGTTCGGGCGTCGAAGTGACCGTAGATGCTTACGTTTCCCCAAAAACGGGCAAATGTCTGTGCGTCGTTCCCAGGCGCCGTCTCGAAGTTCGCGATGGTGAGGTTTCGAAAGGCAAGACCATCGAATCCCCCGAAATCGTCGATCTTGTGCGCAAAGTCGCAGAAACATTGCCCGGCGCGCGTGGTACGATCTGCGTTCAGCTCTTTTGGCACCCAGAAACCCACGCTATCCAACTTATGGAAATTAATCCGCGATTTGGCGGCGGTTACCCCTTGACTGATGCGGCCGGTGCGCATTTTACGCGCTGGTTTATCGAGGAAGACGAGGGCATTCCCAGCACGGCCAGCGATAATTATCAGCGCGATCTCGTCATGCTGCGGTACGATCAGTCTGTTTTTCTAAGAGGATGATGTACAATTCGCAATTCGCAATTCGCAATTCGCAATTGTGAATCAACGCTGAGGAGCACGATATTGCAATTGAGGTATGGTCATTCATACGTCAATATCATTACAAGGCCAGATCTCATTCGGAATGGGGTAGGGGCCCCATTTCGCACTGGTTGGTGAACACGATAATAATTATAAATGATGGCTTCGTATGGCGAGAGTGTTGCTTAGATCTGAGCTTAGAGCTTAGAGCTTGGAGTTGTGGCTTTATTCTCAAAGCTCAAAGCTCAAAGCTCTAAGCTATGATCAACACCGTGGCCGTACACAGCCTAAAAGATTACGGGTTCCAAGGGGCTTAGCCCCTTGGCGGGGTTTGGGGCAGCGCCCCAGAAAAGGAATTTTTATGACGCCTGAAATTAAAAGTACGACGATTTTAGCGGTGCGCCGCAATGGAAAGGTGACGATTGCCGGCGACGGCCAGGTTTCCCTCGGCAACATGTCCATCAAGCATGGTGCGCAAAAAGTCCGCACACTCGCCGGTGGCAAGGTCCTCGTCGGGTTTGCCGGTTCTGCCGCCGATGCGCTGACGCTGTTCGAGCGCCTCGAAGCCAAGCTCAACGAATACAATCACGAGCTCATGCGCGCGGCCGTCGAGTTGGCCAAAGACTGGCGCATGGATAAATACATGAAGAATCTCGAAGCCATGCTGCTGTGCGCCGACAAAGATGTGACGCTGACGATATCGGGCACCGGCGACGTGATTACGCCCGATCAGGATGTCATGAGCATTGGTTCGGGGTCGGGGTTCGCCTTTGCCGCCGCCATCGCATTGATGGAAAATACCGAGCTTTCATCGGAAAAAATTGCACTCAAGGCGATGAAAATCGCTTCGGGACTTTGTATTTATACAAACGATCATATTATTTCAAAGACGATCGATGCCGTATCATAAGCGCTGGCTATTTGCTGGCGCAAATACGCCATGCGCGCGCCGCTATTCGCTTTGCGAATACGCGCCGCTTCTTTTTTGATAAAGGACTTCCATGAAAATGAATCATATTCCCGAGGCAATGAGCCCGGCAGAAGTCGTTCGTGAGCTCGACAGATATATTATCGGACAGGAGCAGGCCAAGCGTGCGGTTGCGGTTGCACTGCGCAATCGCTGGCGAAGACTGCAGGTCGACGGGGAACTGAGCGAAGAAATCTCACCTAAAAATATACTTCTGATTGGTCCCACCGGCGTCGGAAAGACAGAAATTGCCCGCAGACTGGCCAAATTATCGAAAGCACCGTTCTTAAAAGTAGAAGCTTCGAAATTTACCGAAGTGGGCTACGTCGGGCGCGATGTCGAAAGCATGGTGCGCGATCTCATGGAAATGGGCGTCAAACTCGTGCGCGAAGAATTTACCAAAAATGTTCGGGATCGCGCTCACCGGGAAGCCGAAGAAACCGTGGCTGCATGCATTGCACAAAGCCGTGGTGAAGATTTCAATACGATGGAACCGGCTGTAAAAAATGAGCTGCTCGAACTCTTGAGAAGCGGCGCACTCGATGACAGGCATATCGATATCGAGGTCGATCAAAAGACCGACGTGACGTTCGATATCTTTTCGGTAAACGGCAATCGTGAGGAAGAAGGTGCTTTTAATGATTTTATAAAGAAACTGCGCCCACAGCAAAGAGTTACCAAGCGGCTGCCGGTTTCGGAAGCACTGCAGCAGCTGCAGAATGATGCCGAAGAACAGCTCATCGACAATGATGCCATCGAGCGCGAAGCCGTGCAGCGCGTCGAGCAGATGGGAATTATCTTTATCGATGAAATTGATAAAATCGCGGGTTCCGGCCACGGCGGCGGCAATTCTCCCGATGTTTCGCGCGAAGGCGTGCAGCGGGATTTGCTGCCCATCATCGAAGGATCAACGGTGAAAACCAAATGCGGTTTTATTAAAACCGATCATATTCTGTTTATTGCAAGCGGCGCATTTCATGTTGCCAAACCCTCCGATTTGATTCCTGAACTTCAGGGGCGTTTCCCGATTCGCGTGACACTCGATAAACTGACAGAAAATGACTTCGTCCGCATTTTAACAGAACCTCATAACAATTTAATTCGGCAGTATCAGGCACTTTTGGCGACAGAAAAAGTCGAAGTTGAGGTTACTGAGGATGCTATTCGGGCCATGGCGAATTCCGCATATCGTGCCAACGAAAAAATGCAGAACATCGGTGCGCGCCGCCTTCATACGGTCATCGAACGCGTCTTTGATGATATCTCTTTCGAAGCGAGTGACAATCCCGGCAAAAAATATATCATCGATGAGGATTATGTCAAAACGCATCTGGCCGATCTCATTGAAGATGTCGATATGCAGAAATATATTTTATAATGATGAATGAATAATGATGAATGGATAATGAATGGAATTCACAAAGATCGATACGCCCCGGAGGGGCGGTACATTCGTAGCGCATAACCGTGGGTGAAACCCACGGATGGGAATGGATAATTGATAATGGATAATGGATAATTGATAATGGATAATTGATAATTGATAATTGATAATTGATAATGGATAATGAATGGAATTCACAAAGATCGATACGCCCCGGAGGGGCGGTACATTCGTAGCGCATAACCGTGGGTGAAACCCACGGATGGGAATGGAT
>JAGACY010000042.1 GCA_017613855.1 Pseudomonadota bacterium | reverse complement strand
TACCGGTTCATTTGAAGGGACTTTTTCGGAGTTTCTTAAAACCAGAAGTCATGCACAGCAATGGTTGAGTGAGTCACATCGTAGAGTTTGGGGCAGCCAATCGCCTTTGCTGATTAAATACATTGATGCAGCAGAGAATTTATCCCTGCAATTGCATCCGCCGATAGAAACATCCAGTTTATCATCACTCGAGAGCGGTAAATGGGAGTCCTGGCTGGTTTTGAGGCATAACTCAAATTCGGGGATTTTTTTAGGCCTGGAATGCGGTGTTTCTAAAGAAAACTTTATAGATACGATTCATCATGGTGGCGACGTTCTGTCGTTACTTCATTTTGTCCCAGTTCATACGGGTGAGCTGTATGTCATTCCCCCAAGTACAATCCACATGCTTGGAGCTGGGGTATGCGTACTCGAACCTCAGATCATGCAGCCGGGAAAGAAGGCTGTTTCGCTGCGTTTACATGACTGGAACCGCAGATATGATGCACATGGCAATATTTCTCAAAGCGGAAAACCGCGCGAACTCCATCTTGAAGAGGCGCTTAAGTTCATAGATTTTGATGCACCCCGAGGACGGGAACTCGAAAAACTGAATCGTGTTGAACCCAGAATCATTCTTGATAATCAGGATTTTCGCGTCGTTGAGTTTTCACTCATCCCATATCTGAAAGCACAAGTCGTATCGGGAACCGGTACTTATTTTGAGAATGCTTCCAATGAACTCGAAGTCATTCTCGTCATGCAGGGACATGCCTGTGTGATCGTCGATGATGTGAGCTATGAGTTGGCCGCAGGTGAAAGCGCGGCCATTGCTGCATCTGCCAGACAAGTCATTCTCCAGTGTAAGAAGGCCAGAGTTTATCGGGCTCATTGTCTTCCTACATTGTTTTCACAATGCTAGAAGCTATATTACATTGAATATACCACGTACGGTTTGAGGACTTTTTTCTAACCCGTGATGATGGGCAATGATCAGAATGCATTCCAAACGATTCCATAAAAAAAGCCTGAAATTTGGGTTGAAAGCTTTCTTATTTGCTGTGCTGGCATCTCTGTTTTCGGGATGTTACCTGCTCACCCCCGAAGATCCGCCGCTGGAAGTTAAGGAATTGTACCCCGATGATTTTGCCTGGGATTATATGGATATCGCACGGGAATATGAATTCATTGGCGTTCCTCGCATTGACTGCCCCATGCTCGAATCTTATTTGAAAAAAACGGGGCATTGCGAACCTGAAAAACTCCCCTTTACGACTGTCGTTGCATGTCCTCTGGTTTTTCCAGCAAAAAAAATCGAATTTGCATGCATTCCGGGAGAGAATATCCCTGCAGTTTATGCACGTCTTATTTGGGATGACAATGTCCATGTCGATTTTAATTCCAGCCTGGGGACTTGCCGTATGGTTGGTGCAGGACCTGCCAATGGTGAACCGGAACGTTACCCAACAGATCCCGGATTTAAGGCCTGTCTCTTTGAATCTGCAAAAGCACCGGGACAATTACTTGGTCTGGAAGGTCAGGAACGACCTGCAGGGCTATTTTTCGATTTAAGCCGTCATTCCCAAACCATCGAAGAACTGGCCAAAATGACTGCGCTTTTTACAGTCGATGCCCCTGTCAGCCTGGTTCTCGATACGCGGCTTTTCCCAGAGGAAGAACGAGAAAAAGGGCTTGATGAGCTCGTCAATTTCTTCAATGTTTATCGTAAGATGCCACTCGTAAACACAATGAAATAAGTGGTTCGAGGCTATACGGCTCTATCGGGCCCGGCTGTCCTTGCGTGAATATGGAATAAACAAAAATGGGTAAGTCAGACAAAGAAAATTGTTTTAATCCATACATGGATTCAGCCAGGATAAGATCCCCAAAATTGCAAGCCATCATGGATTCCCATTCTGCTACGGATGCGGATGAGTTTTTTGACGCTATGGATGAAGATATCGATTTGTGGGAAAAAGAACTTTACAGCAATGCACCGACGATTGCTGCCATTTCATCGGGACAGATGCCGGCGGCCGTCGGCATTGTGCGCATCAGCGGGCCAAATTCTCTCGGGATTGTGCAAAAATGCCTTCATCAAAAGACACTTAAACCCCGCATGATGCATGCCCGGACGTTGTATCATCCCCAGTGTGACGAAAAAATTGACGAAGTACTCGTCTGCTTTTTTAAAGGGCCCCATAGTTTTACGGGCGAAGATAGTGTCGAAATCTATGCCCACGGCGGCCTGACCAACCTTTCTCGGGTTTTGGATGCCATTTGTTGTGCAGGGGCGCGACTCGCCGAGCCCGGAGAATTTTCCAAACGTGCATTCCTCAATGGGAAAATCGATCTGTCGCAGGCTGAAGCCATCATGGATGTGATCCATGCTCAGAATTCCCGGCAATGCCGCGAGGCACAACGACAGCTTTCGGGATCTGTCTCTAAATCTGTCGAAGAATTGCGTGCCTCTGTGATGTCGATTTTATGCGCTGTCGAAGCTTCGATCGATTTTTCCTCCGAAGAAGAACTTGCGCCTTTGCCCGTTGAACAAATCCGAAATGGCGGTCGCATGCTGCTCGACCAGATGAAGCGCATGCAGCGGGCACATGAGCAATATCGCGCAGGCGGTATGAAAACCGTATTTGTCGGCAGACCCAACGCAGGCAAATCGAGTCTGTTCAATTGTTTGCTGGGCCATGACAGAGCCATTGTGACTCAGATTGCCGGTACGACAACCGATACCATCGAATCGCAGGTCACCATCGGTACAGAACTTTTTACGCTGGTGGATACCGCCGGTGTCACCGAGACTGACAATCTCGTCGAAAAAATCGGTGTCGAACGCGCCCGGGATCAAATTCAAAATGCCGATTTGCTTTTGCTGCTTTTTGATGCAGCTTCTTCGGATGTCGATATCCTCAAGGAATTGCGCGAAATTTTAGCCGATTCACTTCGGAAAACCCTCGATGAAAATCGCATTCTTGTCGTGAGAACCAAGGTGGATTTGACGGAAAAATGCCCGATACCTTCTGAATTGGCCGTATTCATTGAGCAAAATCATCTGCCCATTTTTGAGATTTCAGTGCAAACCCGTCAGGGACTGGATGAACTTGAAAATGCGCTTGTGCAGGCATCGCAGCGCATGAACAGTCAATTTGAGAATGTCACGCTGATTACCTCACAACGGCATATCATGCAACTCTCATCGGCATCTCAGGCCATCGAACGCTCACTGGCATCTCTCGAGGCCGGCATGCCCGCCGAATGCATCGCTGCTGATTTGCACGAAGCTGCCGATGCATTGGCTCAAATCACAGGGACGATTGCCAGCGAGGATGTGATCAATGAGATTTTCTCGCACTTCTGCGTTGGAAAATAATGCGTAATGCGTAATGCGTAATGCGTAATTGAATTGGCAAAGCCCAAAATTAAAGGAAACCCCTATGGACGAATCCTGGATCAGACTTTCAATTACTTACCCCTGCCCGGACGACGAACATGTCGATCTCTATTTCTTTGAGCAGGATCTCTATGCCGTTTTGTACGCTTATGGCGCGGCAACCATCAACGAGCAGGATGCTACGACGCTCGACGGCAAGGAACTGCCCGCAGGCACCAAGCGCCTGCTGAGTTATTTTGACAATGCGCAGGCCGTCCAGGCCGCCGAAGTCAAAACCGCCGTCGAACAACAGGCCCGAAACGCCAAAATTCAAATCGAAACCGCCCTCGACGCGTTCACCGATCAATCGTGGAAAGATGGCTGGAAGGCTTATTTCAAGCCGGCGCAGGTTTCGCCGCGCATTGCCATCCGCACGCCGTGGTCAGAGTACACACCTGCCGAAGGCGTCAAAGTCATCGTCATCGAACCGGGCATGGCTTTCGGTACGGGATTGCACGAAACGACTCAGCTTTGCATCAAAGCCATCGACGCGATTTCGGCTCAGGAAAAAGTCAATTCGATGCTCGATGTCGGCTGCGGCTCGGGCGTTCTCTCGATCGCCGGCTCGTTATGCGGCATTCCGACCGTCCGCGGCGTCGACAACGATCCCGTCTGCATCGATGTGAGCCGCGAAAATGGCGAAGCCAATGGCGTCGACTGTGTCTTTGACGATACCGATATCTGGGACGTCACCGAAAAATACGATCTCGTCGTCGCCAACATCATCTCCTCCGTCCTCAAGGCACTCAAAGAAGACATCAAAGGTGCCTGCCGCGTCGGCGGAAAAGTTGTGCTCTCGGGCATTCTCACCGAAGAACGCGAGGACGTCGAAGAATCTTTCCTCGAAGGTTTGCCGCTCAAAAAATTGTCGCATGAAATCAAGGGCGAATGGTGTTCGATTTGGTTTGAACGCATTTAATGTTTCGCGGGCTATTTGCGTGTAGAGACGTGCAGACCGCGCGTCTCTACACGCAAATACGCCCTGCGTGACGGCCTATGCGCTGTTGGCGCATACGGCCGTCATTTTTTTTT
>JAGACY010000319.1 GCA_017613855.1 Pseudomonadota bacterium | reverse complement strand
ACGGAACTTCGGGATCATCCACACATTCATCGAGCGTTTCATCATAGTGTTTGCCGGGATCGCAGGACGGAACTTCGGGATCATCTACACATTCATTGAGCGTTTCATCATAGTGCTTGCCGGGATCGCAGGACGGAACTTCGGGATCATCTACACATTCATTGAGCGTTTCATCATAGTGCTTGCCGGAATCGCAGGACAGAACTTCGGGGTCGTCTACACATTCATTGAGCGTTTCATCATAGTGCTTGCCAGCATCGCAGGAATGATCGGCCGGGTCTTCGCCTGCCTCACACTTGCCTTCCTTTGAGTTGCATGTGCCATCACAGGTCTCGGTTGTCTCTGTGCCATTCGAACACACATGCAGGATTTGACTATCGCAATAAGGAGCTTCAAACGTGCATTTGGGGCTTTCTTCCTGCTTTGCCCCCGAATCATCGTCACTGCACCCGTACAATCCCAAAACGACTAAACATGACAATGATAAAGCAATCCTCTTCTTCATAACAGCGACCTCGCCTCCAGTTCCCAAATACATTCAATTCGGGTTATCATGATTCTCAATGCGTACCTTCAGTTTTCTGATTGCTTTGAAACCTTTTGAGTGACTGACAGCAAGCAACACAATGAAGAATATAGCAACTATTTGAAACCAAATACAAATCATAAATGGTTTTATGAAAGCCCCAATCGTCTTTCACAAAACAAACTCATCGTGAATACGACGGTCAACTCGTGAATGTCATTGTTCCCATACCAAATGCGGGAGCCTCCAACGCCCCCGCAATCACAATTTGATTCACCATCGTATCAGTCGCAAAGAAACTTATTTGCCGGAAGACTCATCTCCGCACTTTTCTTTTGCATCTGCTTCTTTTTTATTTCTGGTTTCCTGCGCCTTAAAGCGTGCCTTGTCGAAACGATTGGAATCGTACCCCAGCAAACCGAGATAGGCGATGGTCTCCTTGATGGCCAGGGCTTTGTCGTATTTCGTATCGCCGTATTTGAGGAAACACTGATCGATATAATTGCGCAGTGGTTTTTGCAGCGGTTTATCTTCGTGGATTACGTCTGCCGGATCAGTCGTGTCCTGGGGTTGTTCCGCGGAAGCCGGCTTTTTCGATTCAAAGAGTTTTTTGAGCCATTCTATGAACCGGGCAAACAAGCCCTTTGGTTTCTCATCCGATGTCGCGTCGGGAACATCGTCCTCAACATTGAGATTAATCTCAAAATCTGTTGCCGAATCGGCATTTTGCGCGGGCTCAAGTCCCGCTTTCATCTTCTGGGAATGCCAGACAAGTACATCGTAGATGATTTCTAAGTATTTATCCAAATAGCGCTCGACCGAAACCGTCAACCCGAGGTCGATTTCACTGTCTTCCAAAACATAGATGTATCCCTGCTGGTTGCTATTCGCATTGCTCGTGTCGGCTTCACATGCGGCATTTGCTGCACCTTCGGCGACGCCATTTTCTCCCGGACAGGAAACGGTCTGCGTCTGCTCAGAAGACACAACAGACTTCGAACCAGCCACATCTTTAGCTACAGAAGGATTATCCGAGGCCACCCCCTCTGTGGCATCGGGCTCTGAACCGGACGAATCAGACGAATTCATGTCCTCCATTTTAAGTTCAATAGTGCCAGGTTCCTTCGGTTTAGCCGCTTTCAGCAATTCGTCTACATTCTCATCCGAAATCAAAACCTTCTGTCCATCCTGCATGATATTCAATGTACCGGTGGGAGAGACTTTTAATTCTCTAAGCTTACCATTGGCAGGAGGCAGTTTGGCATACAGATCGGCAAGCTGTATATTCGGATGTGCCAATACAGCTTCGATTGCGCTCTTGTACTTGCGAGGTTTATTTTCTGCAGCATCGGAATCCGCCGATGCATTGGCAGAGTCTTCCTGTGCATCGATTACGGCTTGGGCTGATTCGATGTTATCGAGCAACCCCAGATCGAAATCGGAAACGTTCGGTTCTGTTGATTCTTCAGAAGCAGTTGACCATTCAGCAAGCGCTTTGTTCAGCTCCTCAGAAGAGACTGACGATTGCGCATCCTTTTCTGCAGCCATGGAAGGATCCATCGCCGCCGCATGAGCATCTGCCTCGTCTGGCGTTTGTTCAGCATCCGTTTCAATTGTGGCTTCAGCAGATTCAGACAGCGTTTCTTTCGGTTCCACTGCGCGCTCAACCGACTGGGGTTCCTGAAGTAGAGACGGTTTAACCTCAGCTGCAACCGTTGTATTATCGCCTTGAGCTTCGACGTTTTCAGCCTTTGTCTGTTTGGTTTTGGACTCATCTATAAGGTGATAGTTGGCATATTTGAGGTTGCCGGTAAGCAATTCGGGATCGACTTCTGTGACGACGTTAATATATTGCCATGCTTCGGGATAGGTTGTCTTAAAGATTTCGCTGAGCATGAGGCATAGGGTGAATCGAACTCTTTCGATAATCTCCGGCTTATTCAGGCTTAAAAAGACCTCCGTTAAGTAGTCTTCATCCTTTTTAATCTGTTCGTCCGAAGTCAGAGGCTTAGTGGCTTGAACGGGATCTGATGCCAATCTGCGTTCTTCACGCTCTTCATTGAATTGGCAATTCTTTAACGCATCGCGCAGTTTAAGACAGGCAGCCTGATTGGCAACAGCCTTTTCACGAATAATCTTTTTGGCATTGTCTGCCTGGATAAACGCATCATCCTGTATCTGGTCGAACTTCTCTTTGTTTCGAATCTCATGGGATTTTTTGGCAATTTCTTCTTCAGCCTTTTGATCGACAGCAGCACATTCCCTTTGGACCGCCTCGGCTTCTGCACGTGCACAGTTTTCGATATCTTCCAGTTTATAATCGATGACATTCCGGGCAATCTGGGGCAGACGAAGGCGAAGCGCTGTTTTGTGGGAATAGGAACGATCAAGCTCGTTCTTTGGATATATCCACCCCGTCTGTCCTTTATATTCTGTTTTGTACCATCCGTGATACCTGTCAATAATTGAAAATTGGTTGGCTATTTTTTTCTTATTCTCATCTATTTTTACCTCAATTTTTGTAATCACTTTTGCACGTATCGAGGGAGATTCTCGCAGTTCAAGGGGTTCAGAATAGACAAAAGTATCATCATATATCTTATTGAGTTCAAAATAACGTGCATGTTTAATATCATTATACGGTGCGCACTCAAGATAGCCAGGCGCTTTGACATCATAATTTGCAAAGCCGCGTGCAATCTCCATCTGCATGCCGGATGTAAAAGTAATATGCTGACAGGCCCCCATTGAACCGTCAAAAACCCATTCTTTTAACAGAATATCGCGTACCTGTCGGTAATACAGACGCTTATGGATATGATCTGCTGCACGCCTCAGAGTAATGCCGTTTTTATCGGAAATTGACATAACCTGATAATACTTGCCGTCCAGAGTAATAAACTGTCCGGGCAAATAACTCTGCAGCACATGGCCATACAATTTGGCGCTGATAAAGTGTTTATTCTCCGCTTCATCTTCGGAAATGAAGTAGGCATTGGTCAGGTTTTTCAGATAACAGTTGATCGGATTATCGCCCGGTTTGATGATATAGAAATACTCTTTTTCGACGGTAAATCCATCATCCGAGGTCTTTTCTTTGATATCGAGCGTCAGACCATTGTCTTCTGGTGGGATTAACAGATGCTCTTCGATCTTCTTATTAAACTTTTGGAACAGTTCATTGGATTTCTTTGCCTTATTCTTCAGTCTGTTGGTGTCCAGGTCTGCTTTAACCGTTTCAATCAATCCCGCCTGGCGCAGCTCCTGACGCACAAAATCTTCAGAAAGCGGCCGCGCTGTCATCATCATCAGGAGTTTTAAGATGACATTGCGTTCTGTCCGGGCATAATCGGGCACCACCGTCGGGATGGCCTTGGCATCGCTCTGGAACAGATCGATATATTCAATCATGTAATCGCGGAGCAAATAATGGCCGCTGATGACATTGATAAACCCTTCCTTGAGTGAACGCGATGAGAAGATGCGCGACATTTCGAAGAGGTTATTGTATTCATCTTCGACAATGAGATAAGTGCTTTCGGCCTTGGGACAATGCCAGATATTGGCTCGGACTTCGAGCGCCTTGTTGAACTGCTCCTGACCAATGGGCTTTCTGATATATTGGCATATCTGATTGTAATACTGCCCCGCAATCCACATCATATCCATGATGGGGAATTTATCACAAGAGAACCAACATTCGTTCTGATGTGCAATGTCGTTGCCCCAAGCAGCCCCCGAATTGCAAACACCATAGCGCATGCCGATCAGGCTGATTTCGGTACCAATACCGAGGTAGTGCGTGACATTATCGAGAATTTTATACTGCATATTCTGGCTGTCGGCATCCCAGAATACCTGCAGATTCGAACCATTGCCCGGAAGTGTGGCAATCACATGGGTCATGCTCGTCTTGAGCGCATGCGAGAGACAGTCGACGAGGCCGTCACAGTTGTGATCACACGCACAATAGGTTATCGCATCACACTGGTCGAGTGCTAACTGATTGATGATCAGACTCAGTGCCAACTGCCCGGTGGCAAGAATTTTAGATGGTTCGAGAATAAATACAAAACGAACTTCCGAGAAAAATTCGCGATGGGTATTGAGAACTTTGAGATTATAGATATCGCTGAATTTTAATATGCCCAAATCAAAATTGATTGGAGCTTCGGATATGATTTCGGTCTGCCAGAGTCCATCTGCACCTACAAAATCTTTAATGCCTTTTTTCAGCCAAGCGCAAAAATCTTCCGCAGTCGAATCGCGTCCCATAATAAAGAGACATTTTTTATAGGACAGCAAATTGTAGATAATGGGAGGGAAAAGATATCTGTCAAGGTCCTCATAAAAAGGATTGCAAAAGAGAGTACTCTTGCCTTGCAAAAGGCGCAGACACCCCTCGACATAACTCGGTTCAAACTCCTGATCATCGAGATGCTCAAACAGCATGGCGACGGTCTTAAGGTTTTCATCATCCGACTGAGTTAAAAAGCTGAGGTCTTTGTCGATAACAGGAGGATCCGGAAGACAGGTGTCTTCGAGTATATCGGGCGTTCTTCTCAATATATTGTCGGGATAGATGTTGCGAAACTCTTCCCATATCTTGCGATACTTCGGATCGCGAATCTCTCTTTTGGGCTCTTCTACTTTTATCTCTACAGGCTCTTCGACGAAAACCAAACCATCTAAAAATGCAACGACTTCGCCAAAGACAATAATGATAAAGACTGGATAAAAGGATGCCTTGAAGAAAGCCCAATCGGGATGGAATACCGAAACGAGAAATACAAGAGAGACCGCTACGAATACCCCGACGTAAGCAGCCAAAAGCAATTTATGGTAGCTCGTCGTCTGCGGTTTGACAAACCAGCCACTCAGCTCATCGTCATTATCGGCCTCCTTTTTGTTCTTCTTTTTAGAATTATTTTTAGCGTTAGAATTATTTTTAGCGTCCTTTTGCCCCTTATCTTTGTTTGCATTCTCATGTCTTTTGTAATAGCCGGGAGGAAGCTCATGAAAATCATACCAGCGTGATGCAGTCAATTTCATGAGTTCGTCATTCGACCAGACACGGCTCAGAATGGGCAGCAGGATGCCTTTTATAATCATAAAAGCCATTATCGCCGCAAAATTGACGATATAGGCTATGAGCAGATTCAGGTCGAAAGCATCGCCCAAAAAGGAACGCAGGCGCGCAAGGTTCGAACGAACGGAAGGGGGAATTTCTATATCTGCGAACTGTTTTTTTATGGCCTCGGAAACTTCATTGCCGCCGCCGGAAGAACCAACGGCACCGTCTATCAATTGATTGACGGCTTCATTGACGGCCTGATTCTCGGGCAAAGCTTGTTCGGGATGGTCTATAAGGCTGAAAACATATTCTAAATAAGCGTGAAGTTCAGAAGTAAATTGCTGAATCTTAAAAATGGCATAGATCGACAGTAAAATCGCCAAAACCGGCATGAGAACCTGTCTTCCGCGTCTTTTGTGAGGAAGCGCCAGTTTATAGCAGGCAATGCACAAAAGTATAAACGGAATCAGAAATACAAACAGTTTAATCTGTTCGAATACCGTCAAGCCTTCCATTCATTACCCCCTGTTATCATCCATGACATCCTCGGATTCATCGTCCTGAAGATAATCGCGTTCGATAGTAATCTGCTTAATAATACGATAGACGGACAAAAGCTCGGTGGTTTTATTCAATGACACGGTATATTCCCCGTTATCGGATTCGAAATAAAAAATAGGATTTTTGTTCGGCTTTTCGGAAAAACCATCCGTGTATAACAATTTGACCGGAATGCGTTCAAACCCATACAGATTGAGCCAGTGTTCATCCCGCCGCATGGCATCCTTGATCGCACTCGAATAACCAATCAATTGTTTGCGCGAATCGATATCATCTTCTTTGCGATTATGAATACCCCGATATATCGCCTGCAGTTTAAAGTAAGTCAGCAAATCTGAATAGAAATCTCCGTGAACCTGTTCGTGTATATGCTCACGTTTGTTCAAATCCTGTATTGTCCGTTCATGCGCATCCACGGCGCGTTTGAGATCAGCATGGTTACGCCGAATCATAAAAAGCGCACAGGCTGCACCACACACAATGATGAATAACGTCACAAGCAGCGATGCTCCCAACGCACTGAAATTGCTCCATGCGGTATCCGAATGGACTGCGGATTGTATAATATATGTCCCATTGCCCAGAACGACGATGCATGCGGCAACAATGCCCGCATATTTGATGACATCGCGATTCATAAGTGTGGCTTTTTGGGTCTCTAATTTTTCATGGGCACCCTTAATAATCTTTTCCTGCTCTTCCTGCTCTTGTTTCTGTGTGGCTTCAAATACTTCGGGAGAATGTGAACCACTCTTTATAAGACTGCGTTCCAGGGCCATTTTCTTCTTTTGAAGTTCTATGGTCTGGTATTCATCGAGCACATAATGCTTTGGCAGGAAACTATAAGCGCGCATGCGGATATTGCTGACGGCCCGATCGAGTTCTCGCTGTTTGTTGCTCACCTTGAGGGATTTCTGCTTCTCATCGCTGATTTTCTGATTCTCTTCTTCGCGTCTTTTCTGTTCCAGCCTGCGATCGCCTTCACTGTAGTATTCTATCTCTCTTGAGTGAAGCATTTCGGCAGCTTTGTCATTGACGAAATTGATCGTCACCGTTTCATTGTCGAGCAGATTTTCATCGGGAGCAAACGAAGATTCCGGCTTGAACTGAAGTTCGGTTTGTACAACGTTGTAGGCTGCTTCGAGCGTATTGAGCTGACGGTTGAGCGCGTAAAAGAATTCAGTCTCGTCGATATCGAGGTGAATGCGGTAAAGGTTGTATGCCTTGAGAACGCCGGATTCGAGGTTGTTATGAGCCAAAAGAAGGACTGCCAGCCAGAACTGAATCAAATCCTGTTTGAATCGGATGCGATCCTGGCTCATGATATCCATATACAGAAAACGGCAGCATGTCGGATAGTGGTTGGTTTGCCAGAAAAGCGCCGGCTCAATGTGCGTGACACGATTCCAGGCATTGCAAATGCTCTTCTTCTCATCCACTTCGGCGATATGACGCGTGGCAAAGAGCAGCAGTTCCGTCGGACGTTTGTCAGCAAACTGATAGGATTTCTTGAGCCGATCCTGCTTCTCAAGAATAGCATCGTCGGCATGAATCGTGCGGTAAACCGGAGTCAAATGCTCCTCGCGGTGCAGGACATTGCCAATCCTCCGAAATTCCGACAGAGAAAGACGAATCGTTTCGACATCCTCTTCGTCATTGTCCGCACAAGGGGCATAAACGAGTTCGATTTCATCCGGCTTGCGTTCGAAGTTTTTATTCTGTTGAGGAGAATTGCGGCGAACGGCGCGGCAGATAAAAGAATCGAACGATGAATCGGTCAGAACGGGGATGGAATCATCTTTTGCCGTCAAAAATGATTTTGTGGCGGCATCGAATATTTCGATATCTGCCTCATCTGCTGTTTTGGGCAGCTCAGCTCCATTTGCATCGGGAAGCTGTGCCATAAAGCGCACTTCATCGAAATGCTTCTGTATCGCATAAAAGGCGTCGAGCGATTTTTCGGTAATGACGCATTTCTTATCAAGTTCGCTGTCGAAATATTCAAAAACAGGCTCAAATCCTTGAATATCCGTGAACTCATATCCAGCCAGCATGTGAGCGAGTCGGATAATAGGGACCCGGCTCTGATGGGGATCCGGGTCTTTGTCGCTTTCGGAATAATCAAAAGGATTCTGCGATTTTGGGCAAAATATCTCGGATGAGGCTACAGCATTTTGTGGTGCCTCTGATTTGCTGTCGGCAGCAGCGGCACCCTCTTTGTCATGATCTGCGGGAGATGATGTCTCCGGCGTGTCAGCATGCAAAGCAGTTTGCGCCCCCGAAGACGCAGCCGTCCCGGAGGACATCTCAACCTCCGAAGGATCTGCCTGTTCCGGCGGATAGAGCTTCAGCGAATCCAGGTTCAGTATGATAGCGCGCCATTCTTTTTTTCCTTTGATGATCCCGTACAGTCCGGGGACAGCTTCCTCGATGGTTTTCTTGTCCTCGTCATCATACCAATCGCAAAAACAGAGTTCCCCTGTCTCGCGCAGTGGTTGAAACAGGAAATCGTAGTCTTTGCGCCATTGACTAGAGTGTACGCTGGAAAAAACAACGGTAAACAAACTGATCTGCCTTATCGAATGAGAAAAAGTTCCTCAAGGATGATGCTATCGCGGGACAAAACCTGGTGTTTTCTGAAAGACTGAGGGGCGTTGCGGGGCGCAGCCCCGCAGTGGGGGTAGCGTCGTATGGGTGCGGCGCTATTTCGCTTTCGCTCAATACGCGCCCGCGGCGCGTCTATCTCGCATGCGCTCGATACGCCGCGCCCATAGACGCGCAGGGGGCGGCTGCCCCCTCTGCCAAATATATCAAGAGAGGAGATGATCCGAAAAATCGCTGAAATCCTCATCAATGCGTTCACCGGCCTCATAAAGGCCTGTCTCTGCAAACTCTTCGCTCTGAAGCAAATCGACGACCGAACGAATGAGTTCCCAGAAATAATGATTGAATCCAAAACGCGCGTATCGGCTGCAGTTGGCTTTAAACTTCTCGTATTGTTTGTTGACGAAATCGCCGAAAACATTAGGAACTTCCATCGGAGCCGTGATGCGTTTGATATAATCGAGCATCGCGCGGAACATCGAAACAAGCATATCGCAACCGACTTCAGTACGGAATTCCGAGGGAGGCGTGGACTGTTTGAGGAGAACCGCCAAATCGAAAAGTGTACATTCTTCGGCATCTTTCGGCTTATCTTCCTCGCTGGTATCGGCCCCTTGAATCGTGAGTGAATTCAGGCGCTGCATCAGCTCGCTACTCTCAAATTTGAGATTGCACGTGCGGTTGAGCTCCTTGTTAATTCTTTCTTCGACCGATTTCAGAATATTACCCACGACGACAGGATTGATAATGAGCGCGTCGAGTACTTCATAATAACGATCGCACGGTGTTTTATTCGAAACGACAAATTCCTCAGATTTGGACCCTTTCAGGCTCAGCGCATAGATCTTGTTCTGATAATATTTTTCGTAACGAATATATTTATACAGCCATGCATATAAAAATGCTCTGTAAATGCGGTCTTCCTGATTCTTCTGGCTCGTTTCGTCGAGATCGGGCATAACATTGATGATATGCCAGGTTTTATCGATATGCGGCGTAATGACCGGAGTTTTGCTTGTTTTGGGCACGATCTGATTCGTGATATCAAAATAAGCTTTGTAATATTCGCCGGCATCGCGAATTTCGTTGCTGGCCAGAAGCTTCTTGGACGGAGCGAATTTAGAGAGAATATTGGCGCGCAGACCATACACCGATTGATAGAACAATATCATTTCGGGTGGAATATCGTCATCGGGAACGGCACCGTAATTGTTGAGGACCTTGCCAATAAGCGCAGAACGCGGCGAATCGTCACCCGGGTCGAGCGATGGATGGTAAGAACAGGCTGCAACCGGCGGACGATGCTCGCCAAGTGGTGATTCGATAAACGGAGCAGCCAGTTTGCGTGTGTCATTAATGATATCGGTCACGGCCTGATCGATTCTGTTCGGATCCGCTTCTTTTTTACTCAACTCGATTTCGCGTTCAATGGCGTCGATGACATTCATATAGATTTTGGATGAATGCGCTTCTTTGAGTTCTTTAATAAAGTGACCGACGATCTGGTCAGTAAACATACTTCTGAAGAACCCAACACGTTTTTCCGGCTCATTGGCTTTCAAATCGGCGAATTCAAATACTTTGTTTAGTATATTCAGTGACAGCTCCGGATCTACAGCATTGGCATTTCCTGTATAGGGATTTGCCTGAACCATTTTTTCGAGCATTTCTTTTGTGGCACAAACATAGCGCGTCGTGCGCCCCGGATACGGCATGAATTTCTTTGAAATAATACGGAGCTCCTTATCCACATCCTGAATGCCTTCCTGGAGTGAATCATAAAATGCTTCGATTGAATCACGAATGTTGGACAAATCTGTTTCCGCATATTCGAAAACAGCTTTCTGTAAAAACAGATTTTTATATTTAATAATATCTTCTTTGAACTGGGTTATCCAATTCGTAGCCCCTTCTTTGTCCTCTAAGTTCCCCGCCTTGCCTGTGAGACTATTCAAAACGCTATCGCCTTTTTTCTTGCCAGCCTCTTTCAGACCATCACCAACAGAGCCATCTATATCTTCTTTAAGCTTATCAAGTTCACGGCTCACATTTTGAGCTTTCTCGTGAATTTCCAGTGATGCCATGCTGATAAAGAAGCGAATCGCGTTGGGATGGATGGTTTTTCCATCATTTTTGATATATTTTTGAATGGAATGGTCAGGAATTTCTTTATCCTGCTCATTAAACTGTCTTTGATCAAAAAGGCCCCTCGTCCAACTTTTTGTGGTTTCCTCAAGAGACTTTTTGAGTAAATTGTACTGACTGACCAGTGAATTCATACTATCCTGGATATCACTGTCATTCGGTGTGCCTTCCTGATTGACGATGTCTGATTTACTTTCAATTTCTTTTCTAATCTTATCATCAGGCCAATGTTTTTCGCAAACGGCTTTGAGTGCATCGATATAGGATACCCATTTAGATTTTGTTTTTTTGCCAGGATCCTTCGCTAAAATGGTGCATTGTTCAATAATATATTTTGCCAATAAATTGTTCGATTCAGCCTTTGATGTAACGGAAAGACAATAATCTTTTGTTCTGTTTCTGTTTTCGTCTTTATTGTTACCTTTTTGGAAAAAGGTTTTATCGAACTGTAACCATGACTCTGAGACACATTGTTTTGTCCAATTAAGAGCAATATATTTTTCAACATCTTTAATCGGATAAACGATGCTGGAACTGCCAGCGCCTGCATAACGATTGCGGCCGCGTTCAGCGCACAATTCTCGGATCGTGTTGTCTTCGCTCGAATTGCTTCGCTTGTTCATCGGGCCAATCGACTGTGCATAGATGCAGTTGGCAGCGTGTTCGAGATATTGACCATAGCTGTTGAGTTTACGTCCCTGGGTATTCTGTGCGTCAAACAGGAAGCAGAAATCGTACGGGCGTACGTTGTATTCGTCGTACTCATTTGAACCCGGACGCGGAAATTCGAGGCTAAAGGTACCATCAAACTGCGCAGGAAGCGTGCCGTCGCCCTTCATTAAGAAGGCATCGAGCTCGCGAATGGTAGCGTATGCATTGCATCGCAGATTGTTCCGTTCGACCTCACCTGGTATGACGTGGTAAAGGATTTCGGGCATCAGGAAAAAGCCGCGCATGATATTCGCACTTTGACGGAATCGCGTGCTCAGAAAGTTACGAATATAGAGTGCAACCGGCAAAATGAGCCCCGACCCCGTACCGCCGCAAAGCGAGCTTGCGACAACGATGCGCAATGCTTGTTCGGCCTGGTTCTGTTCGAGTTTATAGAGCGATTCGATGGTCTGGTGCAGTGCTTCCATCTCTCCGGCACGAACGGCAGTTTCAAAAGCGAGTCGTGAGATCGCACGCACCTGTCCGGCACCTTCGGTCAGGGTTTTGCTGTTCAAAATCGGATTGACCGGGAACCAACCATCGCGTGCATGGGCATCGAGATTCAGGTACTCGCCTACTGTCAGCTTAGTCGAAGTCTGGATGGGCGTAATCCGGGAATTCTTGAGATGTATCTCCTGGAGTTCATTGATATCGGTATCAAAAACCGCATACGCAATGCGATTCTGGAGTGATTCGTCGATTTCCTCGCGCACGCGATTCGCCACTTTCGAGACAATCTTAGAACCAATGCCGCCAAGGCCAACGAGTAATGTGGGTGCGATCATGTTTTCTCCTTTTTATATGTGAAAGCAAATCAAAGCTTTCATTATTTATAATTCTGACGCTTGTTCGCTGTTATTTCTTCTTTTGTATGTCAACCCGATACTCTTTTTCAGAGGTCTGAATCGTAATGGCCCCATCCCTTGTGCCCAACGAGATAGGTTTATCCCCTCGTTTGGTCGTATCATCAATTCTTGTAGAACCAATACTAATCGAAAGAATATCTTCACCAATCATCTTTTGTAAGCTGCTGATATTGGTTACCTGCATTCTCCTATCAGCCCCTCTTTGGGTTGCTTTGAGTTCAAATGGTATGGTTTTATTATCTATTCTGACGGGCAGTTTACCTTTTTGTGCAGTAAACAAAGTCCACCCGGGAGATTTGGATAACGCGGAGGTAAAATCTCTCGGTTTGATTCTATCATCATCATAGTCTTCACCATTATACTTAGATTTTAATGATATCTTTTTGATCTTGGGCAATCTGGGTTTGAGCACCTCGCCCAAAAGCAGAATCAACGCTGCCAATGCCGCCAGCAGTCTGGTCAGGTAATGCAGAATCCAGCAACTTGCCGAGATGTCGCTCGAAATGACGAACTGCTGTGTCGGCTGCTCGGGACTCTTGGCTACGAGCGTATCCAGTTTGACCGATGATCCCTGAATCGCATACGAAACCTCACCCTTTTCGTTGTCGAAAGGCTTATTCAGAGCGAGTTCACTCCATACCGGCTGACAGGCAAAAACGCCCTTTTCGT
>JAGACY010000318.1 GCA_017613855.1 Pseudomonadota bacterium | reverse complement strand
CATCAAAAGCTCCCAAATCGACCTTTCCATTCGTTTTATTTGCAATTGCCGGATTATTGACATTGAGGCGGCGAAAAAATGCGTAATACATTTCTGCTCGCAATATGCCTCACCCTGTTCTGTTTCCTTTTTCCCTTACTGGCCAACGCTGAGCCATTGGGGTTTAAGAGACCACGTTCAACCTTTGCGCTTGGTATCGATGTATTTGATGCCATGCTCGGGGATTTCGGAAATGCCTCTGACATCGGTATGTCAGTCTTTGCAGAAACGACACTGCAGGTCGGTGGTTATTACGGTATCCATTTCCGCTTTGGCTCTGCCAGGGCTTTCACAAAGAAAAACTTTCTGCCATTTGATGAAGGATACCAGTTTATCTATTTCGTTGCGGCACCGAGGTTTAATCTTGCACCATTTCGAAAGCACATGCTCATTTTCTACTTACAGCCAGAAATTGAGCTCCAAATCCTAATCAGCAATACACTCGTCAAAATCACAGGTAATGACAGCACAACCGGCGCTGTTGGCGGCTCCATCGGAATTCAGTATGTGCTGGGCATTCTCTCTATTTCAGGCCAGGCATCCTGCCGATACAATTGGGATCTGCAATCTCTTTTTGTGGGAGGCAGCCTTTCTGTCGGCCTTTCGAATATCATCAAATAAGTAAAAAACACCATTTCTGGCGGTCAATACTATACCTATCGGGGAAAACAGTGACAGAAATACCCAATCTAAAAGCTTCAGCGATTGCACACGCCAATATTGCCGTTGCCAAATACTGGGGCAAAAGAAATTCAGATATCAACCTTCCATACGTAGACTCCATCGCTTTTAACGTCGATGGACTCGTCACCGAAACGACAGCCTGTTGGAATGAAGACGATTTCAGAGACGGCCTTGTCATCAATGGCTGGGAAGTTCCCAGCCAAAACATCGGAAGGATTCAGCGCATTTTGGATGCGATTCGCCAAAAGACCGGCATCACCCAACGATGTATCCTCCACTCCAAGAATAATTTTCATCTTGCGACCGGACTCGCCTCATCTGCTTCAGGCTGTGCAGCTGCTGCACTCGCGGCATCCAAAGCTGCAGGACTCGATTTGACCGAATCTGAGCTATCCTCACTCGCACGCCTCGGTTCCGGCTCTGCTGCACGCAGCATCCCTGATGGCTGGACGCGCTGGCATGCAGGAAAACTCGAAGATGGCTCCGATTCTTATGCGGTTTCTATCGCACCGCCAGAACACTGGCCGCTGCACGTCTTTGTCGTACAGGTTTCGGACACACCTAAATCCATCTCAAGTACGGAGGCCATGAAAAAATGTCAGGATTCTCCGTTTTGGCAGACATACCTCAACGAAAGCAAAGACGCCGCAGACATTGCACAAAACGCCATTATACAACGCGATTTCACCGCACTCACTGCCGCGCTGCACCACAACACAATGCTGCTTCATGCACTCGCCATGACCTGCCAGCCCCCCATCCTCTTCCTCGCGCCTAAAAGCCTCGAATTAATTCAACATATTTTGCGCACTTCACAAGCCATGCAGGTATGTTGTACATTAGACGCCGGAGCCAATGTCGTTATTCTGTGCGAAGAAGTCTGTTGGCCATTCATTAAAAATGACATTATTGCACTGGGGTTGCCTTACATCCAAACGCATATCGGGCATGGTGCAAGGTTGATCTGATGGAGGCTTGCCTATGGGCAGCCCACCGGGCTGCCCATACGGCACGCCAACGCACCTATGCTGACGCATACGGTGCGTTTCACATAATGATATTCAATTCACCCATTCTGCTTTTCGATACAAAAGGAATCAACATGCCCAAGTACAGACAGGAAAAAGTCGCCCGCGAGGTCATGCGCGTCCTTTCGAGCGCAATATTTGAAGATGCACAAGACCCGCGGCTCTTGCAGGTTTCTATCACAAATGTCAACATGTCTTCCGATCTCTCAGTGGCTTCTATCCATTGGCTGTGCCCAAAAGACGCCGATAAAAATGATATCGCAAAAGCCCTCATCGAAGCCACTCCCTATCTGCGCTCTGTCGTCGCGGATGAAATGGATCTCAGACGTGTACCCAATCTCAAATTCTACTATGATGAATCCTACGAAAACGGCCTAAGAATGGACGAATTACTCGCCAAACTGCGTGCCGAAGGACAAATGGGAAATCAGGACGACAATACGTAAAATCCCCACTTCCTGAAAGGAGAATAACATGCGCACTCAATTGAAATACTTACTGCCAATCGCACTGTTTATGGTCATATCTGCCAGTGCCGCGCAGGCACAGGATGCAAATTGCAATTGCGGAGAAATTGTCAAACGACTTCAGGAAGAAAACGACCAACTTAAAATGAAATTGGAGCAGATAGAAGCGGAACAAAGAAGGAGAACTGTTGACTCACAGGAACTGGCAAATGAGCTTAAAAAATTGCAAGCAGCAGAAAGCCAGAAATTACCCGTACATACCGCCCCCACAAATGGCAAGCGCCTTTCACCCCAGGAAGTCATGCAGGGGCTCAACCAATTGAATGAAAATGTCAAGGTATGTGGGCAGGATGGGAATCTGGCCGTTTCTTTCAACATCGATAAGACAGGAACTGTGACCAATTTAAAAGCCACAGCGGGCAGTTTTAAAGACACACCGATAGAACAATGTATTTTGACTGTGATTCAAGAGTACAAGTTCCCACAAAGCGAAAACCCTGCCAATGGAATAAAATACAACTTCAAACTCTAGTGAAATCAATATGAATCCAACTGGCCTTTACTTTCTCATTTTTTTCATCTGGACGACGGGGTTGCTTGTTTTTATTACAATGCAGACGAAAGATAAAGATCGTCCTGTTGCGCCAACCATACAATACGAAATCACCGAGACTCAAAAACAGGCTCAGCAAAATTTGGAACAAAAGCTCCAGGAACTTGAACAAAAACAAAAAGATATCGATGCAGAGCTTGAAAAAGCCCAATCCCGGTATAGCCAGCTAAAACTCGAAGCAGAAAACTCCGGCAAAAAAAAACGCAAGACGTAAACAAAAATAAGCCGCCTGCGCCATCACCGAAACCACTCAAACCATTTAATGAAAAAGAAGCACGCGAAGCACTTCGAAAAGCGGTCTATCGTTCAGGGAAATGTCCTGGTACTGCCTATAAAGGCATGGTTACCGAAGTGACGTTATCCCCCGACGGCAAGATGCAGAATATTAAGGTTATCAGAAGCAAATTCAGTCCCGAGACTGAAAAATGCGTACTTGATATCCTCAAGAATTCTCCATATCCTCCCTTCCTTGGGGATAGTGTTACGATAAATTATAATGTCGTCATGTAATTGTGAAAACCTATGAATCCCATTGTCCGTTATACACTTCTTTTTATGATTTGGTTCGGAGCGGTCTTCGGTTTTTATCTCCATAATAAACCCGCCGAATCTCTCGAACCCGTTCAGCCTCCAAAGCCGGTGGTGCAAATTCGAGAATCTGAGACCCAGAATGTAACGCTGCAAATACTCAGAGAAAAAGTGAAAGCCCTCGAGACAACCGTTGACGCCAAAACAGAATCACTCCGTTATTGGGAAGAACAAAATGAAGCTTTAGAGAGCCAGATTTCAAAGCAGACCAAAAAAGCAAAATCTCCCACGCCCAAAGCCGATCCACCCAAAACGACCCAAACAGTCGTTGCACAACCCATTCAGCGTGAACCCATCCGACCAAGTACGCCTCAATTGAGCGGCGGACGACCAGCTAAACCCAGTACCGGCCTGGCCCAAAGACCAAACATGGCCCCTGGTACGGTGGATTATCTTTCCCCGGGAGAACTGAAAACATACCTCAATCAAGCTGCAAATCGCGCGAAAGGATGCGGCGGCAGGGGAAATTTGGTAATGCGCCTTACCATCGGCAACAACGGAAGTCTTAGCCGGGTGAGTGTCATCTCCGGCAATTTAAAAGGAACCACTTCCGAAAGATGCATCATCAACGAATTTAAGAATCAATCATTTCCTAAATTCAAGAATCCCGCATTTGTCGAAACAACTTATACTGTTGGCTTATAATGAATAAGTAATATGCAATAAACTATTAAAATATGACATTGCACAAAAATAACTCTAAAGCTAGAATTGCTCTATTCTTCAGAAATAAGTTGAAGAATACCTGCATCAGCTAACGGATGGCTGCAAACCATCCAAATACATACAAATCTCAGCCGGGTGCAAACCATTTGGGCTTACTTCCGGCTTTTTCTCTGATATATCGCCCCAAAAGGGCGAGTTAATATTGAGCATAGCGTAAATTGCTCATTGCTCGCAGCTAACTTCATGTTTGACCGTCTTGCTCATTTACAACCGAATATCGAAAAGCTTGTTCCTCTCATTCATGGGGCACAGCGCTTTCTTGTGTCGATGCATTGCCGTCCGGATGGCGATGCAGCGGGCTCCGCAATTGCAATGGGCCACATTCTTCGTGCATTAGGCAAGGATGTGACCATCTTAAATGTAGACGAGATTCCGCTTCAGTTTACTTTTTTGAATGGTGCACAGGATATCGTCCACTCACTGGAAGAATTCGATTTCGATTTATGTATCATTCTCGACTGTGCCACGCCCGATCTGTTGGGCAAGAAATTTCCCCTCGAAAAGATTACCTGTCCGCTTGTCTTCATCGATCATCACAGCGTTCCCTGGCAGGATTGTGCCGTCAATCTGCATGATTCTCAGGCATCTGCAGTTGGCGAGATTTTGTTTCACCTGGCCAATGCTCTGAAAATCGAAATAACCCAGGATATTGCAGCAGCCCTGTATACTTCGATTATTACCGATACCGGTTCGTTCAGATACACGTCGACTACAGCCGATGCCATGCGTGTTTGTTCCTATCTGCTTGCAACCGATATCAACGTCTGGGAAATCTGTTCAAACATTTACGAAAACAATCCCGTCGAAAAAGTAAAACTTCTCGGTTTGGTACTACAAACTTTATGGCTTTCCCGGGATGGCAAGCTTGCCTGTCTGCATGCCAACAGGCAGATGCTCAAACAATGCCATTGTTCGGGTGCCATGACCGATGGGTTTATCAACTATGCCCGAAGTATTGCCGGTGTCGAAGTGAGTATTTTTTTAACCCAGCTCGAAGACAAGCTCTACCGTCTGAGTTTTCGTTCGCGCGGTAATATTGATGTTTCGCTGATCGCCGCTAATTTTGGCGGTGGTGGCCACAAAAATGCTGCAGCCTGTACCATAGAGGGATCTGTCGAATCTATACGAACCCAGGTCGAAGCGATATTTGAAGAATATTTATAATGCGCGGCTATTGCGACCAAACGTCGCAATACGCCTTGCGCAAAACCGCTATGCGCGAGCGCATACGCGGTTTTATATGATGTCAGACTGTGCAGGAACAGCATTTCAGACATTATTTCATTTTATATTAATAGATTCACCACCTGCGTATCCGCGCAGCATCAACGCGTTCCAAGAAGCTGTTCAATATATTCTTTTAAGTTATTCGCCGT
>JAGACY010000317.1 GCA_017613855.1 Pseudomonadota bacterium | reverse complement strand
GCAGGCCGGACGTAACAGCGTATTTGCCGCAGGCAAATAGCTGTTTATTAATGAATAATTTATAATGAATAATGAATAATGAGTTGCAAATACCGGAAATAAGTCTAAAGAACTTCTAGACTGAATTCCTGATAAAGAATGGCCTGCTGTTCTAAACTGACTATTCCAAGCCCCCAAAGCCTGCATTATCCATTATCCATTATCCATTATCCATTATTCATTATTCATTATCCATTATCCATTATTAATTATTCATTATTCATTATCAAAGTGGCTTATTCAAACGATCTTTCAGTTTTGAGAACAGTCCTTTACCGCTATCCGGCGGCGATTTCTTTTCCTGCTGCATATTAATATATCGCATACAGCGCTGAGTATCGATATCATTTGGATTATATTTATTCGCAGCCTCAATATATTTTGCAGCTTCGTCATAATTTTCGACGCTGATATATATCTTTCCAAGAAAATAATTGGCAGCAAACAATTGAGATTTTTCTTCCGGAGTCAGAGGATTGGACAAATTTCTTTTTAAATCGTCCAAAGAATTCAAAATGCGTTCGATACATTCTTCACGCTTGGACACGTCGACGAGGTAAGCGGCATAAGCATGATATAAAATATAATCGATATTATCCGGCTGCGCTTCGAGAGCCCATCCCAAAGCGACATAGGCTTCCTGCGCCAATCCCAGAGTCAATTTTTTCTTTGCAGTCTGAAAATGCTGCTCGGGCGTGACAGAAGAAGACGCCCATGGCTGAGCGGGCAATTTAGGCGAAGAAGGCCTGGGATCAGCATTTGGTTTAATCGAGGAAACCGTTTGAGAACTCTGACGTCGCTGTAAAACCTCGCTCATCTTTACGACGCCCGAGGAACTGGTCCGCGGACGCGGTACGGTATGATTCTGGGGTCGAGACCGACCTTCGGGGGGAACCGATGCTGGACGAACCGGAACTCTCGGTGGATTCGCCGGTGCATTCTGGCTATTCTGCAGTGAACGCAGTTCACTCGACAAATTCCTGAGCTGTTCATTGTCGAGTGCATTTGTCGGATTGACCGTCTGTATTCGCGCACGCCCCATACCAATGCGCTCGCTGACTTTGGGCGTCTCCGTATTATTGTTGGGATGTGCAATAGCTTCGAGTGCTTTTTCGCGCGTTTCTTTGCGCTGTTCAGCTTTAGAAAGCTTGGTATAGGCGGCATTCATCAGCATCAGGATCTCGTTTGCCAGCTTAATGAATTCCGGATTTTTAAAACGGACAAACCTATCCGTATGATAACGGTTAATCCAGGCATAATAAGCAGCGTCCAATGCCTTGGTACCACATCCTGCAGAGAGGCCGAGGATCGCATAACCATCCTCATGGTTAAAACGCTCGCGCACCTCGAGGAGATCCTCACGAATCACGTTGATCTGCGAATTTTCCTGGGATAATTCGTTGAGTGCCCGGGATAAACTCGAATGCCCGCTTTGAGATTTTGCCGATGTATCCTCATCATACTGGATGCGTACCGACATCTCCATTTGTGTATCAAAGAAATGGACTTCATCGCAGAGATACGCGAGAAAAATCTCACGGGAAATCAGGTCTAGCTCTGCACCGGCTTTCATGATGATATCAGAGAGCCGCGTCATGCCATCACATGATTTCCACCATTTCAGAGCCACAGTCTGATCATAATGCTCGGGCCTGAATTGATTCGTCACTTTGATATATTGGTTAAAATTCTGCTCCAAAGCTCGCAGAACCGCATTGATTGGAAACTGATCCGCTGCAACATGAAAAAGTTTATGCACGTCGACCGGCTGAGCATTTGAAGAAAGCATACGGTTCGAATTAAAAGTGAATTCCCCCTGAGTCCAGGCTAAAGCACTTTGTATCAACCCCACAGCAGCCGCCGAAAAAACGCGTCCCTCCCGAAATTCGATTTTCACAACTCGCGTCGTATTCTGAATTTCAAGTGTCCCCGTCAAAGCGAGTCGAATGATCGTCTGCACAACATGAATGATGGTCCCAAATTCGACATTGCCAATCTGAAAATCTTTGGCATATCGACGAATTCCGATTGTCTCATCCGACAGGCGTGCAGCCTTGGCTTTGGCTTTAATCCCAGATGATTGTTTTTTCTCGCCTTGTTTGGGCTGCGGATTATTACTGTCAGAAGTGGCATCCATAATGCCGGATATACCGGAAATACTGGACACGCTTGAGATATTGTCATCGAGTTCCAAATCGCTCTGCATGACGCCAGCGCTGCGCCCGATCCCCATCCCTTCTTTTCTGAATGATGGCGCAGAAACAGAGTTTTCCTGCGTATATCTCTGTGCAGGTTCGAAACGGCTGCTATGCACACCGAGCGGAATAGAAGTAATGGCCCCGAAACTGCCAGGCAGCTGTGCAATCGGGGGGGCGGGTATTTCGGGAATGCTCTGACGCGGACCACTCAAATCCATCTGAGTCAGCGTGGTTTTAGGACGTTCCTCAACGCGGCGTACATTGAATGCCGATGATGACGCATTCGCTGCAAAAGCAGGCATATCGTGAAAGATCATGGGCAGACAGGCCCGCAGCTGCGATATCAGCTGCTGCTCATCCCCGCCATAGGAAGCCAGCTTAATTTGCGGATAAACTCTTGCGATTAGGCTACATCCGTCACCCGAGACATCGACCAGCACAGCCTGCAAACTGAAATACCGGATTTCACTTGCAATACCCCAAAAAACGATTGGTGCAAACGGATCCTCAATGATACTCCCGGAGGCAATCAAAGCTGTATAGCCAGACAATGCAGACGCCGGCACCTCACGCCATGAGGAACGAAAATCGATTTCACACCCCAGCGAATGCAGCAAAATGTTTTTTAAATTGTCTTCAACAACAGCTAGAAGTTTCAAAAGGCTTCTCCGTACAACTGTTCATCTTTACTGGAGCCGCGGGCTATCGGTCTGCGACCGATACGCCCTGCGCGTGCGGCTACTAAAGTACGCCGCACATTCTGTATGGACAATTCTCAAGGTGACGTTCCAAGAAACGACCCTATTTGAGACAAGCCACTATATTTTGTCAATATCTCCCTGAATATCCTTGCGTGCATTGTCCGACAAAACTTCCGATTTTTCAATAAATTTACGAAGCATATCCCTGGCTTCTGATTTTCTTCCCAAATCCCGGTAAAGATAACCAAGGCGTTCGTAAATCTCAGCAGGTTCCCGAACACCAATAATCCCAGTGTCAGGCAAATCTGCAAAACCATGTTTATAAGCGTGTTCCAAATCAACGACTGCATCCGCACGTTTATGAAGGTTCAACTTGGAAAGCCCACGAATAAAATACAAATTGGCATCCATCGAGCTTCCCGCAATTGCTTCAATTTTATCAACCGTCTCAATACAATCCTTAAGCTTCTCATTTTCATACATTAAGATAGCATATCCGCTTAAGAATTGAAGATTCTCGGGTTCCATGTCCAAAGCCTCGACAAAATCGAGCCGGCTTTCGGTGCGGCGATTTTGAAATTTATGCGTCTCTGCCCGATAGAAGTAAGCCTGAGCAGCAAGCTTCCTATCTTCTTCTGTGCGACTTTCTTCAGGTTTTTGGGTATAATCCTCAATCACCGTCGTAAATGCACGCTGAGCATCTGCATTCATTTTAAGCTCTTTCATGACACGTCCAATCCACAAATCGTATTTGCGGTTTGTATCATCCTGTGTTGCAGCCTCATTAAACTCGACGAGTGCTGGATCGAACTGTTTATCCTGATAGAGACAGAATCCCTTGTTAAAATGCGTTTCCGGATCGGTCGGATTGAGCTCAAGTGCCTGTGTGAATTTTGGCAATGCCGAATCACATTTTGACTGTTTCATAAACAATTCGCCAATATAGGCCAGATATTGCGGCATATTGCCATCATTCTTTTCCGAAAGAACGATCATGCGCTCCAAAGCGCCATTGATATCACCGAGCTGCTCAACAAGATGTGCATAAATGAATTCATGTTCTGAAGTGAGAGCACCGCGTTTTTCAAGGCGTTTCAGAATGGATTCTGCTCTTCTCTGATCCTTGGCATCAATGGCATGCCTCAGATAGGCATTCATTACCGTGGTATTATCCGGATGATATTTGGCCATGGCATCCAGCACCTGTAAAGCACTCTCATCCTCATTCACAGCTTTGAGTGCATAAATCAGAGAGACTGCCATGTCAGGATCTGAGACATCCTTAATGTACCCCTTAAGTGCACTGCGAGCAGCATCCTGTTGTGCTTCATCCCCATTGGCATACGCCTTAAGCTGACGAAGGAACGCGCCTACCCAGACTTTCTGTTCACCACGTTCCACTTCATCCACTGCATTTTCCATGGTTTCGTATTCGCGGGCAGCAAAAGCACTGACAGCCTTTGCCCCCCACAATTCTTCCGATTCGGGAGAAAGCTTGATGCCTTCTTCTATCAGCTGATCAATCTGTACCAACGGAAGTTTGCTCAAAGGCATCGCAGGATTAAAGATCGCGGCTGCATCCATTTCTTCCAGCGACATCCGAATCAATTCAGAGCGAAGCGGGAAACTATCCTGATTTTTTTCCAGGAGGATCTGGAATGCAACTCTGCAGTCCGAAATCTTATTTAACCAACGGCAAACTTGTGCGACAGCCCGTACATCCGATTCACTGTTCAAATGATTCTGAAGGTAATCCATCAGAGTTTTTTGTTCGGTATTCCAATCCCCAAGGGAGGTTTTCGTGCCAAGGGAAAGCTGTACAGCTTCGAGCTTGTCTGCTTCAGGGATATTGGCAGCTTCGTTCAAAGATGCCAGCGTTTTGTCTGCCTGCTCTATTTTATCGAGCGCCAGATCATTGCGGACTTGTTTCAGCATCAGACCGCTCGGAAGGAGCTT
>JAGACY010000316.1 GCA_017613855.1 Pseudomonadota bacterium | reverse complement strand
TGACTGGATTTTTTACGGGCATGATATGACGCTCCCATTAACGTCCAGAAAGATGGAGGAGGTTTTTGAGGCGCTGGAAAAGCGACATGCCGTTATAAGTCTTTGAATTACCGTCTTCATTGGATACAAAGAGTTTATGAAGCTCGTCTCGGAGGGCTTCCGGGGTTAATTTTCGAAGAAGTTGTTCATTATGGGCAATGGAAATAGCGCCTGTTTCTTCAGAAACAACGACGATGACGGCATCCGTGGATTCACTTAATCCAATGGCGGCGCGGTGGCGAGTGCCGAGTGCTTTGTCAATCTGATCGTTCGCCGAAAGAGGAAGAAAACATGCTGCGCGGTCAATTCGATGGTTTCGGATGATCACGGCACCATCGTGCGTCGGGTTTGCCTTGTATGGAATGAAGAGTGCGACGAGGAGTTCTTTGGAGATGGAGGCGTCAACGCGGACACCTTCAACCATGTATTGGTCAAGAGAGGCATCCATTTCAATGGCGATGAGTGCACCGATCTTGCGTTCACTCAGGATGCTTGCCGCTTTGACGATTTCTTCGATGGGGGAGGCCCCCAGTCGGTCTTCGGTTTTTGTGGTCGACAAAGATCCGGTTTTGCCGAATTCACTCAAGCCGCGTCGTATATCTTCCTGGAAGATGATTACGATGATGATGATAAACGACCCAATGAATTTTTCGAGCAGCCAGTTCAGAGTGACCAGATCGAGCAGATTCGAAAGAAGGTACAATGCCACAAAGATGAGCAGACCAAAGAGGATCTGCATGGCCTTGGTGCCTCGGATCAGCATCAATATCTGATAAATCAGATATGCGACGATCAGAATATCGAGGATGGAGTACAGCCAATCGCTCGTGGTAAAACCTTCAAAAATGGTAAAAATCGAATCAATCATAATGAATGCATGACACAGGCATGTGCAATTTGACGTGCATAAAGGGATTGGATGGGCTGATGTACCCGAACGATAGAAGCACCCTGCATAAAAGCAATTGCCGAAGCCATTGCTGTTGGTCCATCCAGTTTTTCTATTGGCAAACCGAGCGCCCGCGCAAGGCAACGTTTTCGGCTGTGACCAATGAGTACCGGGCAGCCCAGATGTTCGAGAGCCTTGGGAGCATGAGCAATCAAACGCATATCATTGTCCAATCCTTTGCCAAATCCTATGCCGGGATCGAGGACAACGGAGCGCTTATCAATACCGTAATCTAATGCCATTTGAAGGCGATTTTCCAGTTGAATCACAATTTTTTTCAGGCAGTCTTCGAAGGGTAAAACTTCACTGTCATGGTCATTCCATGCCATCAAAACGAGTCCGGCACCGGCATCGTGAACGGCTTTGTAAATTGCGCCATCGCGCATTTCACAGGGCGTGGTGCTTTCGCCGACATCATTAATAATATCAACGAGTTCGTTTGACAGCGCCCATTGTATCGTGTCTGCATGCCGGGAATCGAGTGAAATGGGGCATAAAATATGCGATTTTGCCCAGATAAGCGGGGATTGCAGCCGGGCTATTTCTTCTTGTGGTGAAATGGGCTCAGCACCCGGACGTGTGGATTCTGCACCAATATCAAGGATATCAGCGCCTTCTGCACACAAACGCTCAGCATGTGCAGTGCCTGCGGCATTTTCTTCCTCACAGAAAGATGAAAATGAATCGGGTGATACATTCCAGATTGCCATGATTTTGGGCATCGTCAAATCTATGATTTGATTGCGTACATACCAATTCATTGTCAACCTTTCGTTTGGGAGTAAAGCGTTTAGGTATGATGATTCCAAATTCAGAATATCGAGCTATTTGGAGGCGTATAAACAAAGCCAAACAAAAAGCCGCATGATGCGGCTCATTGTTTTTATTTGAGTTCAATGGGAGGAAGTGTCTCGTTATCTTTCTTTTTGGCCTGGTCATTATCATCCGATAATACCAGTTCTATCTCTATTTCTTTAAAAGGATCCTCAGAGTCTTTGATTTCTTCGTCATCGCCGGTGTTTGAGTCATCTTCACTATTTTGCTCTTTCTCTTTATCTTCCTGCTTCAATTCGAGAATTTTCTTTGCCATTCTCGATTCGAAAGAAACCTTTGCAACACGGGGTTTTTGTTCAGTTTCTTTTTCAGCTTTATGCTTTTTGAGTGCATCCATGCCATTTTCGAGCAGATAGGTGACATCTTCGGCTTCGAGCGTTTCGAATTCGATGAGTGCATTGGCAACGAGTTCGATTTTATCCATATTCTGGGTGATGAGCCGTCTGGCGAGTTCATAGCCTTCAGTCAGGAAATGACGGACTTCATCGTCGATCACCTGTGCCGTGTGTTCGGAGTAATTTTTCGAATGTGACAGTTCGCGCCCGAGGAAAGGCTGTTCATCCTGATCTCCGAAAGCAATGGGTCCGAGTACATCGCTCATTCCCCATTCCATGACCATGCGTCTGGCGAGTTTGGTTGCCTGTTCGAGGTCATTGCCGGCACCGGTGGTGAGCTGATTAAAGACGATTTCCTCGACGATTCTGCCACCCATACAGATGGCAATGCGATTAATGGCATAGCGCTTGGATATGCTGAGCCGATCTTCGGCAGGCAGCGAGAATGTTACGCCGAGTGCGCGCCCGCGCGGTACGATGGTAATCTTGGAGAGAGGATCGACATCTTCTGTTCCCAAAAGGACGGTGACCATCGCATGCCCAGCCTCATGGTAGGCTGTCGTGCGTTTTTCTTTATCGCTCAGAACCATGCTCTTGCGTTCACGTCCCATGGCAATCTTGTCTCGTGCCTCGACAAAATCCTTCATTTCGATGGATTCTGCATCGCGGGCTGCGGCAATGAGCGCAGCTTCATTCGCGATATTCTCGAGTTCTGCACCGGATGCGCCTGGAGTGAGTTTGGCAATAATTTCGAGATCGACATCTTTTGCGAGCATTTTGTCTTTGGTGTGAACCTCGAGAATGCTTTTGCGTCCTTTGACATCTGGATTGGGAACGACGACGCGTCGATCAAATCTCCCTGGGCGCAGCAAGGCGGGATCGAGGACATCGGGACGGTTGGTTGCTGCCATGACGATGATGCCTTCATTGGCTTCAAAACCATCCATTTCGACGAGCAGCTGATTGAGGGTTTGCTCTCTTTCGTCATGTCCGCCGCCAAGACCGGCACCACGATATCGGCCGACGGCATCGATTTCATCAATAAAAATGATGCAGCGCCCGCTCTTTTTGGCTTGTTCGAATAAATCGCGAACACGGCTTGCGCCTACGCCGACAAACATTTCAACAAAATCGGAGCCGGAGATGCTGTAAAACTGCACCCCTGCTTCACCGGCAACACCTTTGGCCAGGAGGGTTTTACCTGTTCCCGGTGAACCCATTAAAAGCACACCCTTGGGAATGCGGCCGCCTAAACGTTGGTATTTTCCGGGATTTTTGAGGAAATCGACAATCTCGACAAGTTCTTGTTTGGCTTCATCAATACCGGCAATATCAGCAAAAGTGACCTTGTGTTGATCGGGGGTGAGCATGCGAGCCTTTGAACGACCAAAACTCATGGCTTTACCGCCGCCAATCTGGGTTTGCCGGAACATAAAGATAAAGACGGCAATCAACAAAAGCGTAGGTAAAGAATAGATGAGCAAAAGCTCCCAAATCGAATCCTTTTCCTTTTCGATAAATGCATAACTGACATTGTGCTCTTCGAGCAGATCCTGCATGTCCGCATTTAATGCGCCAATCGTTTCAAACTTGTCGTTTTTGGCTTCATCTTCACTGGCTTTGAACTTGCCGGTAATCTTGTCTTCATTAACCTCGAGGGATTCTATCCGGTCTTCACGAACTGCCTGGGAAAATTCACTAAACTTCAATTGGGTCGGTTTGTCATAGTTTCCCGATGTCTGAACAATAAACATCGCAAAGAGACAGAGAATCAAAGTCCCAAAGATGATTTTAGTATAATTAGTTTTCACTTGTGGTTCCAATAGGTCAAATCTCAAACAACATGACTGCTGTATTTTACAAACGTTTCGCTCCAAATAGATATTTCAGAGCGAAGCGCAAAAAGCGCCAAGTATTCTAATCTTTCAGGGCCACTGCATTCAATCAAATTATGGATAAATCATGCACAATCGTGAATAAAAGTCAGGAATGAGGCTTCATACGCAGTTTATGGCCGCGGGTAAGCCCAAAGGGGGCATTCCACGGCCCTTTAGTTCTGCATTTCAGTGGCGTATTCCGCATGATTAATTGACCGGACAAACGATCTGATAGGCAGACTTGTTGTTGTCACTTCGGCATTCGGCAGGTGCATCATCCCCAAACGTGAATTGCAGGAAGAGTGCATCATTCGATGCCGGTGTATAGTCGAACTGGACTGAAGTCGTAGCATTTGCACGGATGGTTTCTGTTGTCTTTGCAGTTCCCACTTCAGTATAGGGGCCTTCTGCCGTATTCGAAGCCCAAACGTGAATCGTAATACCCGCGGGCGCGGTTGCCCATCCGACGTTGGCAACAACAAAGTAGATGGGAATGGGGGGCGTGCAGTCATAGGGCGAAGAGATATCGCGAATTTCGAGGTCGGGTAAGTAGGTGGCACCAGGCTGAACATTCAGTCGGAAATTGTTCAATCCCTGGGTCGTCCAGTTGTCGCGGACTTTAGTCGGCAATGAACCGTTGTCGGATATATTGGTTACGTTGTATGCATGCTGGTTGTAAATCTT
>JAGACY010000315.1 GCA_017613855.1 Pseudomonadota bacterium | reverse complement strand
GCTTCCGCCGCCGCCCATACCCTGATCCTGGGTATCAGAGCATACTGCAGCAGTGCCGCTGCATCTTGCATAGGCTAACCAATAGCCGCCATCACCGCCCTTTGCTCCGGGGGCACCAGGTTGTGGACTACCGCCGCTGCCATTGACTGTAATGATTTTGGATCCGTCTAACAAAATGCGCGTAGATCCTTCTACCGTCGAAGTCGATCGGACTGCAATACCAATGGCACTGCCGCCCGTACCACCGGCCAGGCCGCCTTCGCCGCCGCAGCCGCCCATACCGCCATCACCGGCATAACAACGCGTGTCATTCGAACCATTGCCTTCCCAGCATTGGTAAACAGCACCACCGCCGCCACCGCCTCCAGGAATGCCGTATTCGCCCTTGGCTTTGAGTGGGTCACTAAAGACATAGAGTGAATATGGCGATGTGTCGGTTCTGATTTGGAATTTCATACTCTGGATGGTCTTGTCCGAATTGCCGTTTTTCCCTGCAGCGCCGCCAACGCCATTTTGGCCCTGAGCTGAAGAGTGATCTTTAAGTTTAGGACAATACCAGTCACTGCCGCCGCCCATGTCGTTGCATGTACCAGCCTTGCCGCCATTTTTGGTCGCTCCGGCACCTTTTCGGCCATTGTTTCCTCGTTTGCCATCGTCATCCGCAAGGCTGTTGTTGGTATTGTAATTCTTGGTCGTCCAGGAATGGCCGCCGCAACCGCCCCAGTTCTGGGCAACCGTACCATCTATACCGGAACCACAGGTTCTGCTATGTGAATGGCAGGTATTGTTGTTGAATTTAGTGACATAGCCCGAGTCTTTGCCGGATGCATTTTCCCAGCGCGAACTATCACCGCCATCGAGACCTGCAGGCGCTTGTGTGATGGGATCCTTTTTGGATTTCGGATAACCCGGATATTTTTCTGTATTATAACTATATCCTTCGGGGGCGGTAACCGTCATCTGAACGTTGTTCAGATTGAGCAATTTGGCACCCTGCATCGCGTTGATGCCGATAAAGGTAGCACCATCCACCTGGGATTCGATGAGTTTGCCAGAGGGAGAGACATTGATGGTCATCGAAGTCATCTTCAGGGACAGTGGGTTCCCCGGGACAGGCTGGATGAATGCATAAATCTTGGTTGTATTTTTTTCCATCGAAGGTGTCCACGTAATCTTCGTGTTTTCGCCTCCTGACTGCCAAAGGTCGTATTCCTGAGGCAAATCGAACTCTGGGTAGTCTCCACGACTCAAACCACCATAAATCCTGATGATTTCTTCGGGTTGTGCTTGTTCGGACTGTAAGGTGACCGGCTCATAGGCATATTTAACGATTGCATTGCCGTCCGGACCGATGGCGTCTTTCTTCGCATAGTGCCAGTAACTAAAGAAATACTTATTGGCATCAAATGTCGATTTGCTGCGTTTGGCTGCTACTAACAGTGAATGCAGTTTATAGGGGCTGAGAATGTGGCCGTCTTTGACGTGGCCATCTTCATCCGGTAAATCCGCAGATGGATAGTAGTACAGTTTTTGTTGAGCAGACTGTTTCGCCAAGGTCGGGATCTTTATGCCGTAATTCGTGAGCTTGTCTTGTTCGAGCACTGCTGTGTCCATGTCAAAACCAGATCCCTGTACGAGGATATCGTCATAAAATACGATGTTTTTGTTGCTATCTTTTTTAGCTGCAACCTCGAGGGCATGTTGGATCGTTGCACATGGGGAGACATGGCTACCGGTGGAAAATGTCTGGAATTTACATGCATTCGAATCAGAGCCAGGATACGTACCCTGGTTTTCGGGTGAAACAAACACCGTATTGTTGATGTCGTAATCGAGACCATCGCAGTTCGAATCGAATGCATCTCCATAGAAGTCATAATCTCTTGGCTTAAAGAGAGGAACGCACTTCGGTATATAAGTCTGTTTGTTGTCAACGATGGGGCCGGGTTCGCTTTGCAAAATACCAATGCGGCAAAGATTGACGGAACCGTCTACATTTTGTGGCAACTTGTAGGCTTTGATTTGAGCTGCTGTGAGATAGGTCGTGTAATAATCCGTCTCTTTGACACCATTCTCCAGGATCTCGAAAGCTGCGTTTTTAGTAATGACGCAGGGAATCATGGCGTCTTCATCTACACGTCCATCGCAATCGTCGTCAATGCCGTCTAATAAAGGTTTACCATTTTTATCGAGACCGTCGACAGTATTATCGTCATCCGAAACAGTACAGGAGAGCGCAAAATTCTTTTGCAGAGTACAGGATTGGCTGCAAGCCTTGAAACAGCTGAGCGAATCCTGGTCTGTACAGTCACCTTCAGTGCATCGGCTGCCATCACAACGACAATTGAAGGCTTCGATATCACCGCCATTTGAAATAACGGCTTTGACGTAATCCGTATTATCCGGATGATAGGAGAATGTACCGTCACCGTTGTCGGTCGTATTTTCTGCGGTTATTCTAAAGGCATGGTGATCTTTGTCAGCTGCACAGCCGCAGTTTGGCTCATTGATTGCGCACGAAACGACAGGTTCCGATTCGCAGGAAACCTTACCGGTATTGCATATATCGCCGGAGTTCGAACGACGGTTACAGGTATTATTATAAGCATAGTTCTTATTTTCGACGATATCATTCCAGCCATCGGGATCGTGGCTGCCGTCTTCGGTGGAATCGCAATATGCGTTCACGGTATAAGTTGTCACATTATTGACGGTCGTCGAGAAGTCTTTGCATTCAGTTTCGTGCAATAAATGTTTTTCTTCGTCGAGCTCTTGGCACCAAACCGAGCAAGGTTTAGTCTCTTCGGAGTTATCTGACAACAGCGTCGAACCGTCGTTGTCAATGCCGTCACAGGCTTCTACTGCCTTCGGGTTGACTTCTTTGGCTTTGTCATTGATATCGTAGGAAGTTGCTGAATTTGCTCTGGTCGGCGAGACATAATTGGATAGCGAGTTCAGGGGGAGAGAATTCCAGTCCTGATTGGCAGAATAGCAATATTTGTCGTCATTGGCACAGCAAATCACCGAGTTGAAGGAATCCAGGATGAGTCTGCGATTTTCACGTTTTGTCGGAGCCTGTGTTTCGGTGACATCGATGGTGGGGTAACCGTCACCATCTTCGTCGAGTGCATAAATCTTACCCTGTTTCTCACCGATGATGACATCCGCTGCCGCAATGTGAACCGCCTGGGAATTGGCAATCGCCTCTTTCGCTGCAGAACGGGCTTCGGTCGTAATCAGCGCAACGTCGCAGGATGCATTCCCTTTGCAATCACCGTAACCGAAACTGCATTTCTCAGTACAGGCAAATGCAGGTGGCTCTGTCTCCATTGTGGCTGTTTTGCGCCAGTCGATGTCAAAGTCGGTTGTATCGACGGGATCACAGCTTACCGTAATGTTGGAGGTCTGAGGTTTGGAACAAGGATTGCCGCACGAACCACAGTTGTCCATCGTACCCATAAGCTCGAACTTATCGATAATGCCGTTGCAGTTGAAATCGGTTTTGATTTCTGTTCCGCTGCCGTCGACGAAATCGCTGCATACGAGTGGCTTGTCATAATAGATATTCGGGTCGTCATCGTTGCAGTCGATGCCTTTGACTGTACAATGCCCATAGCCTGCGCCGTCATTATCGTTATCGAAGCATTCGGTGCAAGTCCCTGAGTTGGGTACACAGGCCATTGCCGAACCAGAAGCTGTATCAACGGATTCGCAGCTAAAGAAATATGGGCATCTGTCAGGCGATGTTTCGCATGGTTCGAGGCACATCCCATTGTAAAAGATCATGCCGGCTTCATTGCATCTGCTTTCATCCGAATTGCACAGTTCAAGCCCATAGGCGATATCTTTTTGGAGGTCTTCGTCCATATCGCGGCGGCAAAGTGCAGCAAACGGCGATTCATTAATTTCTGTTTCGTCCAAATCCTGTGGCAAAAGTGAAACGTCGGGATACTCCAATATGCCCTTAGCCACGACCTGGCATGACCAGCCTATCGGGCAAATCTTAGAATCTTTTCTGGTGCATTCGTAAGAGCAAATACCGATATCATCGTAATCACCCGCCGGAGCAGCATGCGTCAGGTTGTAATTCTCGGGGTTGATGCGGCTGTCGAGCAGCGATACGGGAATTGGCTGATCGGTCGTGTATTCGACGATTTCGCCATTGACATCAAGACGGATCGTCCTGGATGGCGTGATGCTGAAAATACATTCACCCACGCCGCAGTCACTGCCCGAACGGCAAAGTGACCAGAGCAGTGTGTTGCTCTGGCAGGTTCCATTGACACAAATTTGGCCATCGGAACATGCAGGATCGCAGAGACTTGCATCAATGGACTGACATTCGCCTTCGTAACAGCGCTCGTTCTCATCACATTCTTCATCGGTATCGCAAAACTTGTTGCCATCATCCGATTCAAAAAAGCAGTTTGTACCAATACAAATTGCACAGCGGCCATCGACGCAGGTTTTGCCTTCGCCGCAGGCGGGATCGCATTCCGCATCACCACCTTTGGGTTTGCATTCTTTCTCAATGCAAACCTGTTCTTCGGTGCAATAAGTACATGGATCATCCGAGGGACGCTTGGCTTCGCATTTGTCGTTAATGCATTCCTCTAGATCGGGATCGCATTTGGAGCAGGGATCATCCGGGTTAGGCTTGCAAACGCCTTCATCGCAAATCTCATGGGAATTACAGGCTTTGCAGGGATCATCGACACAGATGCCATTTTCACAGGTCTGATCGGGATTACAGCCACCACAGGGATCCCCGGGAGCCGAAGCACCATCGTCGCAGCCCGCAATAAGCGCTAAAACACAAAGAGTAAGTAGATATCGTTTGTCCATAAATCGTGTTTCCTACGTTAAGGGTAAGATTTTTAGCGAACACTGGGCAGTGAACAATAACGGGTATTTATTATTCACTATTCACTATTCACTATGACACGCGGTGTATCCTGCAGGGATAGCCGCGTTGGCGAGCTGCAGGGGCGACGATGGTCGCCCCAAAGCGAGCCGAGACGTGCAATTTGCACGTCTCGCGTTTAGCGTATCGGCCGAAGGCCGATAGCTAAACCCCCATCATCCATTATTGAATATCATATTTACACTTGCTGGAATCCTGTCCGAGGGTACCAGTCGTGTAATTGATCTGGATTTCGACGTCGGCGACGTTATCCCAATTGATCTGGCTGTTGTTGCCCTTGGCAGGGTCGAACACGAGCGAGTAGGTGGCCATGAGCGGGAAGCCCTTGAGGCCTTTGTAATCGGTAACGTCACTGAGTTCGGTGGTGTCAGAGAATTCGTAGCTTTCGCCTTCGGGAATCTCAAAGATACCAGCGTTGATACCATCGGCAAACGGTGTGGCCGAGAAGGTCGAGAATTTGCCGTAGGTCGTGCGAGGACCGATGGTGGAGGCAATTGCCTCGATATTCTTGTGGCAGGACAGAAGCTGGGTTTGACCGCCGTAGAACAGTGAGACAGACGGAGTCAGGTTGCCGGATTCGCGAATCTTCTTGCCTTCCTTCGAGATGAAGCGGATCTTGACGGAATCGATCTTGGCATTGCAGGAAGTGTCGATGTTGGCAAAGTGGCTGCTGATGTTGAAGGAAGCACTGTAGAACGAACCGGCTTTGAGTTCGTCGGAGACAGTACCGGTTACGGTGTAACGGGTCTGAGCACTGACGGGGAGATTACCCTTGGCGAGTGTCAGATGGAAGCGGTCTGCCGGGGTCAGGCCATCGATTTCGGCGGCCGGGATGCCGAGCTGTTCGCGCAGTGACAGGATGACTTTGTTCGTCGATTCTGCACCGGATCCGCAGTTGTCGGTCAGGTCGTTGAGTTGTTCATACAGTTTTTCGAGGTCGTTCGTACCGCGAGCGGTGTAGATGGAACGACGGATTTCGACAAACGGACGAACCGTGAGGTATTCGATGGCGGCCAGATAATCGGACAGGTCGTTGCGTGCATATTCAATGAACGATTCGACGGATTCGAGGTCACTGGCTGTCTGGAAGAATTCTGAAGCCGAGAACAGAGCGTTCTGAACCATCTGATAACGTGCGAGTTTGCTGTCATACTGGGTGGCAACGAGTTTGGCACGCTGGGCAATCGTCAGGTACTGCAACAAAGCACGATACTTGGCGATTTCTTTAACCTTGACAGTATGGGCAAGAGGAATCAAATCAAGAGCGATGTTGCCAAATTCGTTACGTTTGAAGTCCAAATCCTGCAAATCGCGTTTGTAGGTATCCTCATTTTCCATTTCGGCCAACAGCAGTTCGTTGGTGCGTTCCATGTCGGCAATGAGGTCGGCAAGACCGTCGGCATCGTATTCGCCTTCGAGACCTTCGACCGTGATGGAGAGCTTATTAATGTCTTCGGCGAGTTTTGTCTGGAGGCCTGCAATGTCGAGATCGGTGTTGCGATCGAGCTGTTCAATCGAGAAATCAAACGCATTCTGAGCGAGAGCAGCTGTGCTTTCGGCGGCAACGATGGCCGTCTGAAGACCGGCACTTGCGAAACCTAAGGCGGATGCAGCAGCGTGAGAACCAACGGATTGGAGCTGAGCTTTCTGCGTATTTGTTGCAGTGGTGCCCATACCAATGACGGCGGTATTGCCTAAAATACCCTGAAGAGCAGATAACTGTGCTTCCTGATCGGCATCATTCATGGATTTGCTGACCCAGATATCGGCAATCGAGGCACCCGTGATGATGGCCTGCATGGATTCCTGAGTGGCCATGTTGGAATAGGCCATAGCATCCCATTTTGCTACAGCTTCGGACTGTTTCTGGTACTCATCCTGCATTTCCTTGAGTTCCAGTTTCGATACCTGGCTGTTGTATTCTCCGATGGCAGCTTCGTATTGCGTGATCTTTTCAAGGTTGGCGCCGATTTGATCGAGAACACCTTTGCGTGCATCGTACCAATCTTTGATATTCTTGGCATACGCATCGAGGGTTGCATAGTTATTGCGGACTTTCTGTGCCAGCACATCGTATTCGGACAATGCAGTCTGATATTCTAGTTCGGCTTCGCGGAATGCCTGGATGGCGATACCAGCTTCACTGGTGGCTGTGCTGCCCGTGGTGCTGACCTGATAGGATTCGAGTGCGAGATTACCGCCAGCGCATTTGATCGTTCTGTCGGCTTCGCTCATGCTCGGATTGCTCTTCTTCAATTCAGCAATGCATTTGTCGAATTCGGTGACCTGTGAAATGGAGTTGTCATCCGATTTCTCTTTGATGGTGACGCCCTTGGTCGAAGTGGAATCAAGTGCAAAACCGCAGAAATAGGGATCTGTAAAGATCTTGCAGGTTTCATGCTGTGCATCGGTCGTGCAGTCTGACGGATAACCGCACAGATTGACGAGTTCGGCGCGCATCGACTCGAGGGAGGACAGGTAGCTGTCCTGGATGGAGAGTTTTTCTTTGCGCTTGGCGGCCATTTCATCAAAGACCGTCTTACGTTTGGTGCTTGCTTTCTCTACGGATTCTTTGGCAGCTTTTTGAGCTTTGCCAAGAGCCGTCAGGCCATCGCCGGTGTCGAGGCTTGTGTCGGTAAAGATTTCACCATCACGCATAAAGACGAGGTCTTCGAAGGTCTGGTCGAGTGATTCGAGCTTCGAAATGATGCTGCTCAAATCCGTACCATAAGCGGCGTTGAGGGAACCCTGGTCTGCTTTGAGGTTGATGGCGGATTCGAGAACACCCGAGAAATACAGGTCGAACAGATACGGACGAAGTTCCTTGGCCATCTGGATACGCTTGACATCTTCCTGGAGGAGGACATCATAACGACGTGAACTCAATCCCAATGCCGTTCCTACCGATTCCCATGTCTGCGACAACTCGCTCAAAATTGTATTGCGGGCTGTATTGAGGGCCAGTGTCTTGGGATCGCTGCTAATAAAGCTCTGGGACAGCATTTCGAGCGTTGTCTGAGCAAATTGTTTGCCCATGATGCCGCGCTGAACATCGAGTACTTTATCGCGATATTTCTGCAGCAAATCCTCGTTAAAGGTTTTCATCGTGCTGGCTGCAAAGGTATTCTGATAGACAGCACCGGTCAGCCACTGCTTGCGGATATCGTTGTCATCGTTCCAGGCCATGTACTGCTGGGCGAGGTACGATTCGCGGATGACGGCAATCCAGGCATTCATCAAATCGGTCTGGGCATCGACGTCGAGATAATTCTCTGTATCCTTGGGATCATTCGACAGATAACGGCGAGCCAGCAAATCGGCACCGCAGACATATTCGGGATGATCGGCACACAGCGAGCAGCCGGCTTTGGCGCAAACGGTCTGGAATTCATCGAAATTGTGGATGTCCGTGTCACAAACGGTTGCTGCGGGCTTGGTCGTGTCTTGACCTTCGGCATCGGCTTTCAGGACGGCTGACAATACATTCGACATGCTGGCAGGGTCGTCAGTGATGGCGATGGCGGCTTTCTGCAGGCACATGAATTGAGCACTCTTGCTCAGTTCATTGTACTGATCCATCGACTTAACATTCTTACATGTCTGGATATCTTTGCAATCCTGTTTGAGAACTTCGTCATCGATTGAATCGCAGTTTTCTGTTTCGGGATCCGCGATTTTAGCCATAAATGCCGCAATGAGATCGTCGTTGCAAACCGGGAGAGGATCATCGGCTTCAGCACGGATGACTTCATTGGCTGGCTCATGCACGTGGGTTACACTCGTCACTGCTTCGTCGATGGCATTGGACAACTGAACCGAGAATTCACCGACCATTTCGGTATCGTTCCATGAGGTCAGGATCTTGTCGGGTTCGACAGATTTTTCGCGATACAAACCCTTGAGACCATCGACGATGCGACCGGTAAAGGTAAACGTCGGGGCATCAAAATCGTAGATTTCAACGCGGATATTGCGGTTGACATGTTGATCTTCCGTAAAGAGAACGCTGCCTTTGGGGGCAAAGTTGTTCGTCGAGTAGGTGGCGGCCCAGCAGGGTTTCTTATTGCTGCAATCGGATGCGGCTTTCTTGCTCATCTGCAGCAATGACCAGGTTTCGGTACCATCTTCGGCGAGATTCTCGGGCGAGAAGATGTCGCCTTCGGTGACGGGCAGCATCACCGTCAAACCGGTGATTTCAGAGAAATTGGCAATCTTGGCGGGAACGGTTTTGATACCCATGCGGATGGGAAGGGCAATACCCGAAAGCACCGAAACGGGGCTTGCATAACCTTTATAAAGTCCCTCGGGCTGGACTGGATCGGCCAGAATGACCGGGAATTCACCGGCATTCGAAATAATCTCGACGTTCTCGGCTTCGGGTTCGATGGTACCGCCAGAACGAAGCAGACGATTGCGGCGATTCTTCTGGATTTGGGCCGTGTCGATTTCGAAGGTGTAGGTATAGGTGCCTAACTTATTCTTCACACCCTTGCTCGTTTTGAGCACGGGCAGATCGACGCCGTCCATCTTAACGACGTACTGGACTTCTCCGATTGAATCTGTCGTCGCAAAGCTGACTTTTTGTGTTTTGTCTTTCTCATTGATGATCTTGGCCAGCGGCATGCGCTCGCTAAAGGTAATGCTTTCGACGGTTTTGCCATCGGCGGTCTGCTGACCCAAAACACTGTGGCGGACATTGCTCATCGTGGCGGCATTGAGCTCAACACTCGTGCGCAGCAAAGCTTTGTCCTGGTCGCTCATCGAATCACCTGCTGCCGCAATCTCATCCTCGACCTTCTTCATTTCGGTCAGGTAATCCTGAGTGACACAGCGGCCACGCGTGCTGTCGCAATAGTAATTCTTGGAGCAGTTCAGCTTGAGGCTCTTGTCGCTCGAGCACTGAATCACGCACTGACCCTCAAAGCAGAACGATCCTTCTGCGCAGTCGGCATCCAGGGAGCAGCCATTCTTCGATTCCATCTTGCGTAAAATCGGATTCGTTTTGACGCTAGGTTTGCCGCACTCATCGCCTTCGCAGGGCTCGTCAATATTTTTGCATTCGGTCCATTCGCCTTCTTTGCAGACGCAGTCTTTCTTGCCTGAAGGCATGTTGCCTTCGCAGCTGCCATCACCGGCATTACTGCAGTTGATCCATTCGCCGTCTTTGCAAGCGCAGCCGACTTTCCCTTCCGGCATGTCGCCTGTGCAATTTGCGTCACCGGCATCCTTGCATTCTGTCCACGCGCCTTCTACACACACGCAATCAACTTTGTCTGCAGGCATCGCGACATCACCGCACAATTGCTCGCACCCCTCACCTGTGCAGGGCGCTTCTTCATGTTTTTTGTTGTCGTCCGAGCAGGCACCCAGTGCAAGTGCAAGCGCGGTCAGTGAGTAAATAAATAAAGATTTCTTCATTTTGCCTCCCAAAAACGGCTGGTTATTTTGCACCATATTAGATTCACTTCGCATGAGCAGAACAAAGACGAAGTGCGACCTATGCCCGGTGCATTGTGAAATCTGCACACGATTAACTCTAACGTCATTCGTGTAATTATGAGTACCAATAAAAACGGCGTAGCCGTTTTTGCGGCTACTATTTGCCGTAAACTGTCTAAACGTATTCTCATACATTTATTCAATTCTGTTTACAAGATCTTTTTAGAAATAATGGTCTTTCGGAATCGCGGCTATGGCTTCGCCATACGCCCGCGATGACGCGCCTATTGCCTGCGGCAATACGGCTGCGTTGCTCGCCTTGCGACCTGCGCTTCGCGCGTCGCTGCGACTCGCTTAGAATTTTGGGGCGCACAGCGTATCCAAAAATCATCTGCGTGCAAAGTCAGCCACAGGAAAGCCCAATACAGTTGCAACAAGGTGAGCGCCCCAAGCGCACAGTGACATTTCGAGGAACATCCAAAGACAATAAAAAGCCCGCATATTGCTTAGGCAATAGCGGGTATCAAACACGAATCACTTGGGGATGTCGTCAATTCAGCAAAATAATAATGAATCCGGCTTCCACTCTTCAATGCGGAGTGGAAACCGAAAATGTTTGTGTGGCGATGGCTATGCGCAATGGCCGCTGACGCAGGGTTTGCTGCCGCAGTCGCTGTCTTGTGTGCAGGTACCGTCGGGGGCGTTGGCGCATTTGCCGGTGTTGCATTTAATCCCCGCACCGCAGTCACTGTCCTGGCTGCACGAACCGCCGGGAGCATTGGCGCACTTGGTACCGTTACATTTGACGCCGGGGCCGCAGTCTTCATCTTTATAGCAGACACCGCCGCCGTTCGCGCATTTGTTGGCGTTGCAGGCTATGCCGACGCCGCAGTCGGTCGAAGAATTGCATTGGCCATCGGGAGCTGTGGCACATTTGCCAGTATTGCATGTAACGCCGGGACCGCAGTCTGCATTTGTAAAACAAATGCTGTTCGGTGCATTGGCACACATACCTGCAATACAGTGGACGCCGCCGCCGCAGTCGGTGTCGGCAATGCATGACCCGTCATAGGCGTACGACAAGGCAGGCAAAGAAAGCATAAGACCAAGGGTCGTGATTAAGCTGGTTATTTGTCTCATCGTAATTCTCCTACAATGTTTAAATCATCCAAAAAGCAACCGGAATATCCGGTATAATCAACGTTTTGCATGAATTGTGCCAATAACTAAATATATATTAATTGATAGAATGGTTATCCAGGAGTGACATAAATGTCATAGTAATTTTTGTATATGAAAAAAACGATAATAGTCCGAAACGCAGTAATTGCGCTATATTGCGGGCATCAAAAATAAAAATATTTTTAATACCCGCACTTCTGAATATCATTCATAATTATAATAATTGAATGTATTCAGATTTATAACTTTAGGAGTCTTAGGGTTGCTGCTGTTCACCCGGCTGCTGTTCACCCGGCTGCTGTTCACCCGGCTGCTGCTGATCTGAGGGAGTCGTGACAGTTGAGTTGTCGACTTGTGGTAACCCATTCACACATGCAGCAAGAATGGTTGTGGGTTCCCCTTCTTTGGCATAGGGGTTGTTCATGAGATGCTTAACGGGAGAATTCGAGCAGATACCACATTCATTATCTTCTGTATACGAAGCACCGCCCGGACAGCGATAGGACTGCCAATAGCCTTTCAAAGAATTGGGTTGTCCATTTACATAGATTATCGCCTCATTGGATGGATTATCATCGCCAAGATAGACTGAAAGCTGATCGACTGAAACGGTTGTCGTTACCTCTTTGCCTGTACTATCTTTGACGGTGACGGGCATATTGAATGTACCCTTTTCGAAATTCTGTACATAAGTCTCATTCATGATGATAATGTCTGCTAAATTTGCAGCATTTACTGTTCCTTCTATACCATCAGGAAGAACGATTTTAATTAAGTTACTATAGGTCAGCGTACCACCCTCTGCATTAAACATATTGGAGTGGCAAAACTGTTTTGTTCCGATAGTTTGGGTAACAACAGTTGCGGTGTCCAGGCATCGTGTATTTTGGACGAAAGTCATCGAAAACAGATTGTTCTTATCTTCTGGCGGCAGGCTGCGAAGCACGAAATTGCCAAAGAATTGTCTGTGCGCAGTAGCCTCCGCTTTAGGAAGATTGCCATACGTCGCCTTAAGCATGTTTCTTAAGATTTCTTTAATAACTTTTGCTTTGGCGTGGGTTACGTCTGTTTGGGTAAATGTTTTATTCTTAATCTTCCCTGCCATTTCTAACACAACATCATTCTGTAACTGCTGTGTCAGGTTTAAGTTTGAATTGATTAAGTAAGAGACTTGTTCGATGATAAAATCGTCAATTTCTTTTGCAATTTTCGGATCAGTGGATTCTGCAAGTTCATCTGGGTTGTTGCCTTCTAATATTTTCTGATTTACTAATAAACTGGCAGCTATCTGACGAATCATTTTATAGAGTTGAGTAGGAACACCTTTCGTGCTGCTTGCGAGGGCACCAGGAATTGTTATATTCATGGTTGAAGGACAAATATCAATGCCATTGCCGTCCTTGGAAGAACCATTTAAGCATTCACAGATTGAAGCATAAAAAAGCTCTGCGGTAAAAAAGACTTCCGGATTGTCATAACTATTTTCACTAGAATAATATTTAAATAAATCTTTGGTTAAATATTCAGAGCCGGCAAGCTTCTGTAAGACAGGATCATTCGAATTGGCTGCTAATTTTTCTCTCAATGTCGAAACCTGAGAGAAAATGGGGAGAAGGTGCTCGGCCATGACGTAGGCTACATATCTTGAGTCAACCAGAATAGGATCGCATTCACCTTCTTCGGGGGCATTGAGGGCTGTACAGACAAAGGTGTTATTCTTGGCTGCACATCCGACGCCTTTATTGCAAACGTCTGTGCCGCACGCACAATAATAATCATCATCATTTGCGGCGTTCGGGTCAACCTGGCTGTAGATAACTTTATAGAGCCAAACCATGTTTCGTGAATTCCAGACAATATCTTTGATATCGATGGACTTGAAATACAAATAGAGCTTTGCAATTGCTAATTTGGCTTGGACGGTATCCTGAGT
>JAGACY010000314.1 GCA_017613855.1 Pseudomonadota bacterium | reverse complement strand
CTTCATGTCCGACGACAGTAATCGCACTCACTGGACGAACCGGGCAAACGAACTCACAGGCACCGCAGCCGATGCATCGCTCAATATCGACCGATGGTACCTCGAGTTTCTTGCCGTCGGGGCCATCCTGTTCCACGAGTGTTATCGCGCCATTGGGGCAATGCCGCGCACAGTTACCGCATTTAATGCCTTCGGCAGTGACAAGACAGCTATGGAAATGCCATTCAGCATGCCCAATCTGAATGCTGCTCTTTTCAGCTTTGGATACGGGTTGAATTGCCCCCGTCGGGCAGACATGGGAGCAACGATGGCACTCGGGACGGCAAAATCCCTTGTCGAATTGCATTTCGGGCTGCATCAGGCTAAGCAGCGAATTCGACGGGCGAAGCACACCATTGGGGCAATTGGCCACACAAAGCTGACATCCGGTACATCGCGTCGCAAAATTCTTATAACTTCGGGCACCGGCAGGTTTGAGCGAAAACTCCCCGCGATCAGGATTTTCCCTGGGTTTGAGTTCGGCCAGACCGCCATCCGTCGTCTTATCGTCGGCATGCGCCACCGCAGATATGGCCAACGCCGGCAAAGACATCAAAAAACCTCGGCGTGCCGTGGAAACATGTTCCCTTTCAGCAGCAGGTGCAGCATTTGACTCGTCGGTTGGCTCTGCAGCAGGTTGATCCGCTTCGACAAGTTTTGCCTCATCTTTGTTGGCCTCGACAGACTTATCCTCGCTTGTTTTGCGGGCAAACGGCGAAGCAAATCGATAGGAAACTGCACCTTTTTTGCAGTTCTTAATACAATTCATACACACGACACATCGACTCATATCGAGTGTATTCGCCTCGATATCGATACAACTGGCTTTGCAGCGTTTTTCGCATGCATGGCAATGAATGCATTTGTCGCGATCAATGACAGGCCTGAACAGCGAAAATCGAGAAATGAAGCCAAGAACCGTGCCCACCGGGCAAATGGTATTGCACCATGTCCGTCCGCCGCGCCATGCCAAAATGATGATGCCAATCATCGTTATCAGCGCAATCACAAACGTCGGTATACTTCTCATCCACACTTCGGTTGAATAGAATGCATAGGAATCTGCTCGCTCGGCAAAGTAAGCCAGTACATTGTTCCCCGCCTGATATATCGGGGCAAACAGATTCTGCGCGATACGGCCATAAGCGCTGTACGGCGCGATCAAAATGGCAACCGAATTCAGCCCCAGCAGCATCAGCAGGGCAAAAATACCGAGTGTGGCATATCTCAAAATATTCTTGGCCTTCGTCGGCTGATATTTATTTTTCTTTTTGCGCGTTCCCAGCCAGGCAACGATATCCTGAAAAACGCCCAGCGGACAAATGACAGAACAATAGAGGCGGCCAAAGATAAAGGTTATGAGCGCCAAACCAATCACGACAACGAGATTGAGCGCGAGCAGCGCGGGCAAGAACTGAATTTTGGCCATCCAGCCGAGCCAATGGTGAAAAAATCCCGTAAAGTCGAGGAACAGCAAAGTAATGCCGACAAAGAAGACTGCCGCCACCACAATCCTTATTTTTCGAAGCATATCGATCCTTATTTGGAGATGTTTATTGAGCCTGGCTATCTGCGATACGCCATGGCGCATCGGCTATCTGCGATACGCCGATGCTGCGCGGCTTCTTCGTACGCCGCGCACCACAGTATTGCAGTAGCACAAGCCCCCACATTCACTTTGCATTACCCTGTGATATGCGTCAAAGAGAATTTTAATGAGATTAAAAAAAACGCGATTTTGGGCAATTCAAAATGAATGACGCCCGGCGTATGCACGCAGACCGCACAGCGGTCGAGTACATAGCCGGGCGCCCAAGGGCGCAGCGAGCAGCAGGGGCGACCCAGTATGGTCGCCCACATGCGCGCAAGCCCGAAAAGCGAGCCGTATGCACCGAACGGTGCATAGGCGAAGCAAATATAAAAATAATGATATTATGGGCGATAATACCCAGCAGGCAATGTTCCCGTGCTCGTGGTTACGGTTATCATTTCACTGCCCTTGTCGGCATCAATCGGACAAATCTGATACAACGACCCAAACTGAATGCGGAATGTACATTTTTGTGAAGAATTGATTGGAGTCGCTCTCGGCAAGGTCATGTATTCAATATTTTCGCCGCATGAAGACGAATCGCAAAATACATTTTCGATGGCGCGGCTCATCACGCTCCAGTGCATAATTGGCGTTGAGGCGCTGCCACAAAGGAATTCTGCCGTTATCTGCCCGCCGTTGAGTTCTCCCGGATAGACGTGAAGATAGGCCTCGCCATAATTGCCGTGTTCATTTTCGAGATGTTTAAACCAGCACCAGGAAGGTTTTTCGGACGCCGATATACTATTAATCGTAATGGGAAATGTTTCGTCGGCAGTCAGTTTGGTCGTTGACGTCATGACAATCGGTGCGCCGCCGCCTTTTTTACAAATATAGGACTGGATCCCAAAATTGAACCGATAGGCACAGGCGAGTGTCCCGGGAGTGGCGTTCATACCTGCACTTAGATATTCGGTATTGGAGCCACAATCAGTGCAATTCGTATTTTTATATGCGGTCGCTGTATACCAGTCCTTGACAGGCGAAGATAAGTTACCGCAAATCATTTCGGCGCTGATTTGATCTTCCGAAACGCCTTCGGGCATGAGAATACGTCCATAGCCACGATCATACTTTTCATCGATGACCCATTGAATATTGCACCATTCGGGGGCAGACAAGTTATCTACACACGAACCGTACGACCCGGAGGCAAAACAAGTTTGTTTATCTGTACATGTTTTGGAAGTTGTCCATTTGCCGCCGGAACAGATCTGCAAAGTTTTTTCATTGCATTTATATTCATTATCTGTACATTCCTGAGGCGTTGTAGAAACGCATCCACCGCCATAATAAGAGGCCATGCATTTTTCATCATCCTTGCATGTCTGTTGTTTTACCCAGACGAAATCGCGGCAATTATATAAATCCGGTCCATCGCACTGGAATGAATTACCACCGCATTGTGCGCAGACACCGACAGAGGAATTGCAGGTTTCACCGGTCTGACAGTCTTGAGATAGTTTCCAGGAGCCGGATTGGCATTGATATAAATCGTTGTCCTGGCATTTATAACCGCTCGTACATTCTGAAGCGCTCACACACATTCCGAGCGAGCTATCACAAGTCTGGCCTGCGGAACATGTCTCTATTACGTTCCATTTGTTATTGTTGCAATTATATAATTTTGATCCCTCACATTTGTAATCATCAGATTCGCATTCGTGCGTGACACACTTTTGTGCAGCAGCATCGCAAGTCTGATCGGCGGTACACGTTGCTTTATCAACCCATTTTCCGCTTTCACATTTGCGCAGAGTCGATAGATTGCATGAATAATTGCCCTCGGCACATTCATTATTGGACACGCATTTGCCGGCCGAAGCATCACAGATCGCATTGGTTCCGCAGTCTTTGGTGTTGGTATATTCGTTATTTTCGCATTTTTTCAAAGTATTGTTGTCGCAGGAATAGCCATCTGTACAAACCTGTACCTTGCAAGAGGCTTTTCCGTTCGAAACACTGCATTTGGAGCCTTCCTGAACCGATGAGCACAGCGTATATTCCCATTTATAATCCTTGCAAACCTTGGTACTTGCCTTGCTGTTGCTGCATCCTTCGGCGCCATTTTCACATTCTTTTGCCTTGCATGATCCCGTTGTACCTTTAGCAGAACAAAGTGCAGCACTGTCGCATTCTGTCTGTGTTACCCATTGATTATCGATACATTTTTGAAGCTTAACCCCATCGCATTGGTAAGTATCATTTGCACAAACCAGAGAGACGCATTCGGCCGAAGTTGCGGAGATTTCCTGACAAAGCGGCTTATCTCCGCTGCATGCCTGAGCATTGCCAAAAGAATTATTGGAGCAGGTTTCCAATTTACCCTTTGAATTGCACCGCGTGTCGCCGTCTGTACAAACGACTGCGACGCATTGTTTTTTGGAGTCGCTGCACATCTGACTGGTATTGCAGGATTTATCGATCTGCCATGCATTGTCGGTACATTTTTCGAGATTGTTATTTGTACACCGGTATTGATTTTCTTCGCAAACCCGGGGCACGCATGTCTTCATTGTATCGTCACAGATTGTATTTTTGGGGCATGCCTGTTCAGTCAGAGTGTTTTGAGCGGTATTGCAGATCAGCAGAGTATTGCTATCTTTACATGAATTATCACTGCAAACGGCAGCTTCACATTGGCTTTGTCCATCGCGGGTAACGCACACCTCCTGACTTCCGGCACAATCGATATGGATGATTCTTCCGCCGTCACATCTCGAAAGCAGCGTTTCATCGAGGCATTCGGACGCGCCATTGGTGCAGGATGATGTTGTCTTTACACATTCGCCGGCAAAGCACACTGTACCATTCTGGCAAAGATCCCCTTTTGTCCAGTGATTATTGTCACAAATCATGATCTGCTCATTGTCATCACAATAAGCATCTCCGGAAATGCATTCGACATTCTTTTCACAAGATTTTGTCGTATCACTGCAAGTTTCATCATCAGCGCACGGCAATTTGGATATCCAGACATTTTGGCTGCATTCCATCACAGCCGTTGCATCTGCATTACATTTTAGATTTCCCTGTGTGCACCCTTGTTGGCATACAAGCGTTTCATCATCGCAATATTCGTGTGCCGCAGTATTACACGCGCTCATCGTCAACCATACGCCATGAGTGCACGCGAGAACGCGTGAGCCATCGACATCGCACTGTCGTTCGCCATTTCCGCAGACACTGACCGGCTGCTGAGGAGCAGAAGAATTGACGCATCTCACAGAAGCAGCATCACATTTTTTCCCTTCCTGACAGGATGTTTCGGCCTGCCAAACGTTATCCGCACATATTTCAATTCCCGTCAATGCGGAATTGCAGCGGCGTGTACCGGCAGTACAAGGCGGTTCATCCGGTGTCTGCTGCTCCGGCTGAGAGGATTTTTCTACACATTGAGCGAGTGATTCGTCGCAAATCTGGGAGGATGCACAGGTTTTGTTAATTTGCCAGGAGCCTTGGGCACAAACCATCAGCATGCTTTTTCCCTGGCATGCATAAGTCCCCTCCTTACACATTCCCTGTGGCGTATTCTGAGGTTCTTTGTGGGATGAAGTCTCATCGCATGCAGCAACAGCCAATGCAATCCCAACGCACAATCCGATTTTTTCAATATGTCTCATGTATAATCTCCGGCCAGACAAAGAAATGCACCAAACATCTTAAGATGTCATCGGTGCGATTATATCCGTATTTAAAGGTAATTCGCAATGCGCAATTGTTTTCTAATGCGGAATGCGGAATTGGATTGTAATGCCCAAGGTTGGAGTCTGAAGCTAAGGGGGAATGCGTTTTTAATTCGGAATTCGGAATGCGGAATGCGGAATTGGGATGCAAAACAAAAGGGAAAGTCTAAAGCTTAGAGAGAATGGAGTATTTAATGCGGAATACGGAATTATGGATACCCAATTGTAGGGAACTGTGTAGTACATGAAGGCGGAAATGCCCCAAAAATACTTTAACTTTCTTCACATTTTGCTCGAATAATCCGTTAAAAATATCTATCTTATAGGCGGTGTTTTGTTTGTGATTTACAATGAGAATGAGGGAAAATATGCGAAAGAATTATCTGTATCTGGCAGCTTTAAGTTTATGTGTATTACCCGCATCAGCCCTTGCGGCCCCGCCGATTTATTCTCCGTGGGAATGTGGTCAAAAGCATTCGATAACACAAGGCAACAAAGGTTCTTTTTCTCACAAAGCCGGTCAAAAAGAGCAGTATGCGTGGGATATTGGCATGCCCGTCGGGACACCGATTCTGGCGCCAGCATCTGGTACAATCACCCACCTCAAGCAAAACTCGAACACGACCTGTTCATCTTCATGTAATGCAGCAAACTATGTAGCAATGACATTTGACGGTGGGGATGCCGCAGTATTCGTTCACCTGAAATATAATGGCGTTCCTGTTTCGGTCGGTCAGCATGTCAATCGAGGACAAATCATCGGCTATTCGGGGAATACCGGTTGGTCAACGGGTCCTCATCTACATTTTCAAGTTCAGCAGGCATGCGGCAGCTGGTGGTGCTGGAGTATCGAAACGCCCTGGGTAGGCTTTGGCATTCCCCAAAAGGGCAACAGCATCACAAGCAATAACTGTTGTACCGAAGAAGTCTGTGACGGCGTAGACAATGACTGCGACGGTGAAGTTGACGAAGGCGGTGTCTGTGCACCGGATACGGAAGTTCAATTCCAGGGCATGATGTACGATGCCCAAAATACGGATATCGACGGCGACGGCAAAGCAGACATCTGTGGCCGCGGTGTTGCAGGCTATTATTGTGAGCTTTCATCCAAAGGTAATATAGGCGATGCGCCGTTGATGCTTACCGAAGTAAGCGATGAGAATGGCTGGAATGGCGAATCTAATTTCCCGACGTTCCGGTTTGCAGATATCAACGGCGATGGCAAAGCCGATCTTTGCGGGCGTTCTCATGCGGGTATTCGTTGCTGGCTGTCGAATGGCCAGGGCTTCGAGGAAGGCATCAACGGTCCGGCGATGGCTTCGGATGATGGCTACAATCAGGTCAAGTACTTCTCTACTATTCGCTTTGCCGACATCAATGGTGATGGCAAAGATGATTTCTGTGCTCGCTTTAAAGAAGCCTTTAAATGCTATCTTTCGAACGGCAATGGGTTTGATCAGGAAGTCGTCCATCCGGATATGGGTGACCACCAGGGTTGGGGCGAAGAGAGATTCTACGCAACGATCCGTACAGCTGATGTCAACGGCGATGGCAAAGTCGATGTTTGTGCCCGCAGCAGTGCAGGATTCCGCTGCTGGCCATCGAATGGAACCGGATTTGATGCGGAATTCCCAATTATTGGTTGGAGTGATGAATGGGGATGGGGCAACCAACAGTATTACAGCACCATCCGCATGCCCGATATTAACGGTGACGGCAAAGCCGATGTCTGTGCACGCGATTCGGGCGGTCTCGTATGTCATCTTTCGACCGGCACAGGCTGGACTGATCCCATTCGCGGTCCAGAATGGTCAGACAAATGGGGATGGAACGATTATGATAATTATTCCACGCTCATGTACGGTGACCTCAATGGCGACGGTAAGGATGATATCTGTGCTCGCGCCAATGCCAATGTTACCTGCATCCTCTCGAATGGCGACAGTTTTGGCAACAGCTACAGCATCGATGCCTTCAGCGATGACAATGGGTGGAATAAACCTGATCAATACAGAACGCTTCGCATGGCCGACATCAATGGTGACGGCAAATTCGATGTTTGCGGCCGCAGTGCCAATGGTGTGGATTGCTACACATTTAATGGAGAAGGTTTCGACGGAATCACCGAAGGTCCACGCTGGAAAAACGAACACGGCTGGAACAACGTCCAATTCTATTCAACCTTGCGCATCGGCGGTCCTCGCGCCAAATCCTGTTCGCGTCAGACCGAAATCTGCGATGGAATTGATAACAACTGCGATGGCCAAATCGACGAAAACTTCGTCTGCTGCACGCCTTCGGAAGAAATCTGCGACAATATTGACAATGACTGCGATGGTGAAATCGATGAAGACAGAGTCTGTTGTACCGAAGAAGTCTGCGACGGTGTTGACAACGACTGCGACGGCGACATCGATGAAGATAATGTCTGCTGCACCCCATCGGAAGAAATCTGCGATGGTATCGACAATGACTGTGATGGCAAGATCGACGAAGGCGACGTCTGCAGTGAATCCGATTCAAATCCTCCATCCGGCGGAGAAAACGATCCCAACAACGGGAATCAGGAGGGTGACGGCAACCATTCCGGTGATGAAAATGATCCGGATCACCATGCAGATTCATCAGCTCCCACAACCAGTATTTCTGCGGACAGCGACTGCTCGAGTACCCCGCTTCACAAAGCACCCAATACCTCACCCCTTGCCCTCTTGCTTGGCATCCTGAGTGGTTTGGGATTCATGCTGGGTCGAAGACGAAAACAATAGTCATGCATCCATCGAATACCCAATTGTATTTGCAAAAAGTCCCTTGGCATCATCCGGGGCAGTGCCCCGGATGAATCATTATGACATAATATAATCAATTTGAACGCTTCATCAGAAGAAGGACATCATGAGAAAAGGGATATATTCAATTGCAATCATACTTGCGGGCATTCTGTGTGTATCCGGATGCAATGATGAAAACAACGTAATCGGTTCAAATAATGATGTAGATTCCTCAGATGAGTGTAAGACCAACACAAAGATTTGCGCGAATGGCATTATCTATAAATGTGTTGACAATTCATTTGTCGAGGAATCCGAATGTAAATCACACGCATGCCTTAACGCATCGGAGTGTAAACTCGCAGACAGTTCAGATCCTGTCGATCCACCCAATCCCCCAGCCCCCCAATGCGAAGACTCCGAACCATCATGTCATGATGGCGAGATCCAAAGCTGCCAAGACGGCAATCTTATCATCGAAAAATGTGAATCTGGTGCATGCCTTGACGAAACATCCTGCAAAGTTGCATGCACGGCAGACGTATGCAGTGAGGGCATTTTGCAGAAATGCGAGGAAAACTTTCTAACCGCGCCCATTACATGCGATACGGGCGCTTGCTTTGACGAAACATCCTGCAAGGTCGCATGCACGACAGATGCATGCAGTGACGGATTTTTGCAGAAATGCGAGAACGGCACGCTAATCGCCCCCGTTGCATGTGATACGGGTGCTTGCTTTGACGAAAAATCCTGCAAAGTCGCATGCACGACAGATGTATGCAATGACGGAGTTTTGCAGAAATGTGAGGACAACACACTAAGCGCGCCCGCTGCATGCGATTCGGGCGCATGTTTAGACGAAAAATCATGCAAAGTCGCATGCACAGAGGACGCATGCAGCAACGGATTTTTGCAGAAATGCGAAGGTGGTTTTCTAAGCCTCCCCACTGCGTGCGATTCTGGTGCATGCAAGAATGCGGCATCCTGTGCCACACCATGCACGGCCCATGTCTGTACAGGCGACACATTTACCAAGTGTGTCAATGGTGCAGCATCCGATCCTGTCAAATGCCAGAGCGGCAAATGCGGTACAAATACATGCATCTATACCGAGGATTTCGAATCAGGCAAACTGGAAGGCAGCAAGAAAAAAGTCAGAGCTCACGGAAAACAAGATACCACAGGTGGCTACGAGGCTGATTTCTATCCCGATGGCACCTATACGAGCAAAGCCGTTACGATAGACGGCGAAAACCTGAAGTGGAGTGCCAAGTACGCGAACATCGTAAGCCCCCAAACGTGGCCGTGGACAGAAAAAAGGAAACTGACGAGTAAAGGTATTGCTCTTCTCCGATATGAAAATCCATCCAGTCTCTCAGCCACACTTCCCAACGGCATTGGCAGTATCTCACTGCAAGCACAACCATGGTATACCTGTTCAATTAACAAAGCGAGGGTTCTCATTTACATTAACGGAAAGAACTGTAACTCAGACGCGAAATACAAGACGGACGGCAAATACAATTACGTAGAATATAAATGCGATAACGTAAACCAACCCGGGCCGGTTGAGCTTGAAATCCAATATGATGGCTATTATTCAGTCGATGTGGATGATATCACCTGGACGGATTATTTTGAATAGCTGAATCATTCCGCCGCCTTTTGTGTGTATTACAATTCCCCCTGTCCTTCATCGAAAATGCGCAATGCGCAATGCGCAATGCGCAATTATTAG
>JAGACY010000313.1 GCA_017613855.1 Pseudomonadota bacterium | reverse complement strand
GTGTAGACGATGGGGCCGATGAGCTGCTGGTAGGTGAGGGGCGATTCGCGTTCGGGGGTGGCGGTGAGACCGAGACGGAATGGGGCAATGGCATGCTGTGCGCCGAGGGCATAGGTTTGTGTGGGCAGATGGTGGACTTCGTCAAAGACGAGCATGCCGAAGGTGTTGCCGATGCGCTCCATGTGGATATAGGCCGAATCGTAGGTCGTGACGGTGACCGGCTGCAAATCGTAGGTGCCGCCGCCAATGATACCGCAATGAATGCCAAAGGCGGTTTTTAGGTTGAGGTGCCATTGGGCGACGAGGTCGAGGGTTGGCGTGACGACGAGGGTCGAGCGCTTTTTGCTGGCCATGGCCAATTGGGCGACGAAGCTTTTGCCAGCGCCGGTCGGGAGCACCACCACACCGCATCCGCCGTTTTGTTCCCATGCCTGGAGTGCTTCGGTTTGATAATAGAAGGGGACGCGCTCGAACTGGAATTTGAAATCGACATCGACGTAGGCGCGCGCCTGGTCATCGAATGGGATTTGGGCGCGCGTCAGGTTGGTGAGCATGCGGCGGTAGGCGATGGCCGGACCTCGGAATGCGCGGATGCGCGAATCATAGACGAACTGGGGCAGGATTTCGGCGGCCTGTGCCTGGCTTTCTGGGGGAACCTGGACGATGAGGGTTCCGGTGTCGAAGGTGATGAGCCACATTTTTAATTCGGAATTCGGAATGCGGAATGCGGAATTATGGATGCAAAACCAGTGGGTGTTGCGGGGGGACGTTGAGATAGGATTGTTTGGGAGATTTTTGTTTTTACAAACGGATTTGCTCAGGCCTAACGGCCTTCGCGTTTTTAATGCGTAATGCGTAATGTGTTATTATAAATGCCTGTTATAAAGAATTATTCTCTACTATATCCAAGGGCTTTCGCTTTTTGATGATATTTCTGGCCTTCTTCGGCATTTTGGGGGACGCCTTGTCCATTGATTAATAGTGAGCCATAGTCGTGGACGGCTGGCGGATAATTCTGCTGTGCGGATTTGAGCATCCATTCGGCGGCTTTATCATATATTTTTTTATCATAATAAATTAGTGCCACAAAATACTGCGCGACACTCGTTCCATTCGTTGCCGGTGTTTGTAGAAGTTCAAGTGCTTTGTCGGGATTTTTTTCGACCCCCTCCCCAAAATAATACATAATTCCAAGATTAGCTTGTCCGAGTTCGCTATTCTTTTCAACGGATTGTTCAAACCACTTAATGGCTTGTTGCAAATCTTTTGGAACGCCATTGCCTTCTTTGTAAATCAAACCGAGTTCGCTCATGGCATCCCCGCTCCCTTTTTCAGCGGCTTGTTTGAAATATTGTAAAGACTTGTCTAAATCTTTTAGCGTATCGGCGTCGCCACGATAGAGTATACCAAGATTATAGAACCCCATGGCGCTTCCATTGTCGGCGGCTTTGTGAAACCATTTTTCCGCTTCGGCAGTATTTTTTTCCACGCCAAGACCTTTAAAATATGCAAACCCCATATTATTGTAGGCCATGACTTCCTTCTGGTCTGCAGCTTTTCTTAGCAATTCCATACCTTTGGTCGTATCCTGGGGAATACCTAACCCATTGAGGTACATCCAGCCAAGATCATTTTGAGCGGGCGCATAGCCTTTTTCGGCTGTTTTTAAAAGCAGGGGATAAGCATCCTGATATTTTTTCTGTTCCAATAACTTCGTGCCTTCGTCGTATGTCTCGATGGTTTCTTGTGAAGTAACTTTAATTTTAATGAGATCACAGGCGTTCAGAGAGCATTGTAAGAGGACGATTAAGATGAGAATGAGAATGGGTCTGACTTTCATGATGTTGCTGTCCTGTGGTTAGTGGTTAGAGTATTTTTGTAAAAAAGATCACTAAACTTCAATCATCACATCGGCCATATCATCGAGGTCGAGGCAGAGCATGAGGAGGCGTTCGAAGCCGAGGGCATTGCCGCCGAGTTTGCCGAGTTTTGGCAGGGCTTTGAGGAGTTCTTCGTCGATGGGGAGCGGTTCGAGACCGAGATTGAGGCGCTCTTTGTTGTCATCTTGGAACCGCATGCGGAGTTCGGTGGGATCATTGAGTTCGGAGTAGCCGTTGCAGAGTTCGATGCCGCAGATGTAGAGTTCGAATCGTTCGGCGACGTCGCCTTCGGGCGTGTGGCGCAATTGGGCCAGGGATGCCATTGAGGCGGGATAATCGCAAAGAAAGACGGGATGATCCATGCCCAGATGCGGTTCGATGCGATCGACGAGGACGCAGTTCATGATGTCGTTCCAACTCCAAACTTCGGAGACGCGGGAACCGGCTTGTAGAGCGGCTTTGACGAGGTCGGGCTTGTTCATGCCGATGGGGGAAAAACCGGCATAGCGTTCGAAAGCCTTGGCCACGGTGAGGCGTTCGAAGGGGGCGTCGACATTGATGGGGACGGCGTTCTCGCGGGCATTGGAATGAAACCGGGTGCAGCCGAGCGATTGGGCGATACAGCGAATGAGGGCTTCAGTTTCGTCCATCATGTCGTTGTAATCTGTATCGGGGTGGTACCATTCGACGAGGGTAAACTCGCGCCGATGCAGTGCACCATGGATTTCGTTGCGGAAGACGCGAGCGACTTCGTAGATGGGCTGGCGATACTCGGAGAGCAGGATTTTGTGGGCGTATTCGGGCGACGTTTGCAGATAGAAATTGGCGTTGTCGCCGAGCCACTGGGTTTTAAAGCTCTCGATATAGGGATCGTTTGCCGTGGTGGCGCGCATGGCCCGCGACTCGATTTCGAGATAGCCGCGGGTATGATAGAATTGCCTGAGGGTGGCCAGTGCCTGTGCGCGCTTTTTTAATGTTTCCCACGCAGGGAGCATTTTTTGCGAGGAAGCCATTGGCTTTAAATCATGATACGGCCGCTCGACCCGGAACCGCCTTTTTTGGCAGGTTTCTTCTTTGCTCCACCTTTGGGTTTGGCTTTTGGTTTAGGTTTGGCAGCAGGTTTGGGTGGTTCTGGTTTAGCAGGTGCTTCCGATACGAGTTTAATGTCCTCGTTGACAGCAGCATTGAGTTTGACTTTGATGATTTGTTCGGCATAACCATCGAGGCGGATAGTCCAGTCTTCTTCTCGGTCACCAGTGACATGCTCGTCATATTCATAGGGGGTTTTGCCGCGCAAAGAGCCATCCTGATTGTAGATGCGTGCCCCCTCGGGTTCGCTTGTGATTTTAATTCTGATTTTATCCCCCATCACGGAGCCCGCCGTGCTGACATAATGCCCGGTACCCAGGCTATAGGCTTCCATCATACCTTCGACAATGTTTTTATCCGATTGCTGTAGGGGAGGCAGTGACTGTTCGGGAGGTGTTTCGGCTTCTTTTTCATCTTCCTGTGCTTCAGTTTCGGCATTTGCAACAGGGGCATCGGAAACGCTGTTGTCTTTTTTCAAGAGCATAAAGACGAGCATGGCGACGACAAAAAAGACAATGACACCGACCACGGCAATCAAAAGGATGAGGTTCTTTTTGGTCGTTTTAGGGGAGCGCACTTCCCGTGGTGGCGGAACGAGATGAATCGGTTTGCCATTTTTTGGCGCTCTCAATGTCATGTGCGCTTCGGAAATCGGGCCGACGACAAATTTGATACGCGTGGCACCCACTTCGATCTGATCTTCATTTTTGAGCATGACGCGTGTGATGGGATATCCATTGACACTGGCAATATTGTCCACGCTCAGGCCCGCAAGTTCGAAACGGCCGCCGACATAGTTGATAGAGAGATGTTTTCGGCTTGCATACTGGTCATTGAGAATGACCATATTATCGAGTCCACGTCCAATACTTGTAACTATTTTTTTTAATTCATAGACGACAGGCTCTGTATCTGCCTGGAAAATAATGATAGATGCCCTGGTTACGCCTGGAATATCGTCACCGGAGGATTGTGCCAAATTGGAAATTTTTGCACTTGCTCTCATATCTTCCTCTTCTTCCTTTTCTTTTTTTTCAGCCGCAGGCGATTCATCATTCCATTCACTGACAGGCTTCATTTCTGGCATAGGGACATTTCTTTGCTGCATCATAATATCAGCATAGGGATCGCCTTTTCTTTCTTTGACTCCCGAAGTACCAAAAACTTCCTTTGAACGGTATAAATCATCGCGTTGTGCACGCCCGTCGACGTAGTTGCTCGTATCTACCTGGGCATACTGAGAGGCAGCCTGAATTCTGCGGTAGCCGCCAAAATCCTTGCTTTCCTGTTCTTGTTCAAGTTCTTTGGGTGCGCCGCCAAAATTGTCCCAATCATCCCAACCTTCGCTGGTTACGAGGACATCTCCTCGTTTTGGGGCATGCCAACCGGCTTTAAGAGCTTCTTCGTCGGCATCCCACATGGATTCATTTTGATTCTTTTTTTCTTCATCATCGCCGTACCAACGGTCATCTTCAGCCCAGCGACGACGTTTTCGACTTTCCTCGGTACTGTTCCATGGGTCATCTCCCCATTTGTCGAGTTCGAATTCACCTCGAACTTTATATTCAGACGGGCGATTGGCAGAATCTACATGGAGCTCATCCAGGTCTATTGCCTGTGTTTTGCCCGATTGGAAATTGTCAGTCATATTGAATACCTCTATAGCGTACACCTATAGCTATTCCGGATCATAGCTTATCCGGGCGTGCGTTGGCAATAAACAATTCGCACTTCGCAATGGGCAATGCGCAATTCGCATTGGGTGCATGCCCGATTTATTCCTGAAGATTGATGTGATAGAATTCAAAATTTTGGGATGGTATTGGGGAAATCGGGGTTACGTAGCTTGTTTGGCAGCCGGCATCAGCAATATGAAAATGGATAGTTATTACAACAAGATTCTTGTCGCGGAGCCGGCAAACAATCCGCCGTATTTGACGCGTCGGGGGGCAAGAATTGTTCTTGGGGTGATTGCAGCTTCAGGATTTGCCGTTTGGGCTCATGCAGCTCAGCACCTGGAACTGGCAGCATTTCTGGCAGGTCTGGCTGCATCGGCATGTTTGCTTATGGCCTGGTTTTATGCCAAAAATCTTTTGATATGGCGTGCCATGCAAACAGAACATGTTTGTTTTCGTGCCGATGTCGATAAGGATACGCTATATCCCGGTGCCGTATTTGAGGTTCAATTTCGATTAAAGAATTCTTTGCCTTTTGCGCTGAGTATTGATGCCATTTGCTGGGACTATACTCAGAATCTTTCGGTTGATTTGCGGCCGGATGTCATTTGTGCGCCTAAAACAGCCGATTTGGATATTCCGTTTGCAGGCAAGGCCATTGCCATTGGGCATGGGCACTTGTTTGGTGCAGGCATGGTTCTGAGTGATGGTGCAGGCATTTTTAGAATGGAGAATCATATTGAGCTCAATCTGGCATTCAATGTTTATCCCAAGAGGCCAGAGCGTTTCAAAACGCGCAATTATGATCATCCGCTCGTCCAGTTGATACAGGATAAGCTTAAGACGTCATTTCATGATGGGGATTTGGAGATCATCCGTCCCTGGCAGAATACCGATTCGATTCGGCAGATATTATGGCGCGGGTATGCACGTCACCTGGATATGCAGACGATCGAACGCTCACATCACCAGGAGTCGTCTTTGCTTTGTCTCATTGACAGCGGCGTGTACATGCGTCTGACTCGTCCGGATAAATCGTGTAATCTTGCGGATTGTGTCGAATATCTTGCAGAATGCATATCGTTATTCGAGACGGCGACCATCGTGACTTACGATGAGTATTATCCGCGTGTCATTGCACGTCAGCAGTCATCCCAACAGGCATTTGAGCGACTTGAAAAATGGCTGTTGGATACTTTGGATTGGCGTGCTCCTTCCAAGAGTGATCCAAATTATCAGGAAATATGGTCTGTAGCTGCGACTCAGCTGTATCGTGATTTTAAGTTGTATAAGGGGGTAGATTTCGTCAAGAAATCGGGCAAGAAATCGAAGATTGATTTGCAAGGTCTGATTCAGTGGGCGACGGCAGATATGGCCTCCAAAGCACTGGCCAAAAATGATGTTATGTGTGCTTCGCAGATACTGCATGACAGTTATGACAAGCAGCTTGTATCATTGGTTCGGCAGCGCTGCCGCATGCCTCAGTCAATGCTTATGCCGGAGAATCCCGTACCAGAACTATCGCGTGCGATGCCTTTGATTCAAAAGCTGATACGATCGCAGGCAAGTCAAACGTTTATCTGGTTTTCGGATTTTGCCATGCCTGTCGATGCACCATCCATACGCAGTATTGGTAAATTGCTGCGTGCATCGGATTCGGCATCGTTGGCTGTTTTTATGCCGATGCCAAGACATGCTTTGAATTTTAACTGGCGCAAAGGCGAGCTCTTTCGTGATTTGAACCGCGCCAAACTGGGCAATCAGTTCGACCTTTTGGAGATGACGCCGCACCGGCCAAAAACGAACACGGTCGGCGTATTGCCGGAGCAATAGCCGACCGCAGGCGCGCCGTATTGCCGCAGGCAAAAGGCGCGGTCTTTATTTTTGAACCATCTTGTAGAAGCAGCGATGGGTGGGGGTGTTTTTGTCATCATAAAGATGCATGGCACCGCCGTGGCAGATATCGAATTTGTCGCAATGTCTGCAGGGGCCGAGGTTTTTGGTCCATGTGCGGTCGCGGTAATCCTGATAACGATTGTTCCAGACATCGGAGAAACGTTCCTTGCGGATATCGCCCTGATCGAACACCTGTGAAATTTCGGGACAAGCACCGATTTTGCCATCGTATCGAATTCCGCCGACGTTGACTCCGGCGCGGCACTGGCACAGGTAAGGTCTTACGAGGCCTTCGAAATCGTCGCCAAGATAGCCTTCTTCGCTGAATTCCGGTCGCAGCTGTACATTTTCGGTGAGACGGTTGGTACGCACGAAGCGGAGAAGTTGTTTGATGTCATCGTCGTCGAGCAGGAGGTCGGGATTTTCAGCGGCACGGCCAATCGCGATAACAGGTGCGACACGCCATCGTTTAATGCCGTGGTCGGTGACCCATTTCTGCATTTCGGCGAGATGCGGCATGCAGGGTTTTGTAATGGTCGAGAGAATTTCGAGAATGCCCGTGTAGCCCGCGTCGTTGAGGTTTTTGATGGCCTTTTCGACGTTATGGGACATGCCTTTGCCACGGATGCTGTCGTTCACTTCGGGTATGGAGTCGCACGAGAGTGAAATCGAGTTCATGCCATATTCGACGAGTTTTCGTGCAGCTTCGGGGGTGAGCAATGTCGAATTGCAGACCATTCCGTAGCGGAATCCCTTTTCGTGGAGATGTTTGTAGATTTCGAAGATATCTTTCCTAAAGAGCGGTTCGCCGCCGGTGACAGCGATCATCACGCGTTTTGGTTCGAAATCTTCGGCGAGTTGGTCGATGATGTCGAGCCATTCCTGGGTAGTGAGTTCGTTGGCGCGCTCATCGAGGGTACAGTCGCTGCCGCAATAACGGCAGCTGATGTTGCATCGTCTCGAGACTTCGAAGAAGAGATAGCGGAGTTCGTGCTCGTTGCGATTGCGCTCTGTGCGAAGATTATGTCGTTTCCACATCATCGCACGGTAAATCATCAGTCTTAAATCAGGCATTATTCATCCCCTCCAGGGCCTGGATCAGGCATTCCATAAACAGTGGACGTGAGGCATCCACTCAAATCATCGTTGTTATATTTTTCAACACATTTTTGGTATGTTACAGAGTCGTTCGCTTCGCCGCAGCATTTTTCAAGTCCAGTCGAAGGTGCCGGGCCATAGACGGGGGGATCTGGTATGTCTGGCTGGGATTGACATAAACCGGATTCTACGAAGTTTTTGACGCATTGTTTGTATTGGGCTGAATTGTCATCGTCGCCGCAGCATTCTTTTATTTCAGCTTCCGTGGGTTCGGCGGGACCATAATAAGTCTCAACCGGGGGTTCGATGCTGGAACAAGTACCGGATTTCTTATAATCAGCGACGCATTGTTTATACTCAGCCGAGCCATCGTCATCACCACAGCATTCTTTGATGGGGTCGACGCTGGGCATACCATAATCGGTCTGGATTGGATCTATAGAACTGGAGCAAGTACCGGTTTTCTTATAGTCAGCGACGCATTGTTTATACTCAGCCGAACCATCGTTCTCACCACAGCATTCTTCGATGGGGTCGACGCTTGGCATACCGTATTCGGTCTGAACGGGATCCTGTGAGTTGGAGCATGTACCGGATTCTTTGTAATTCTGGACGCATTCTTTGTATTTCTTGGAACCGTCGTCTTTTCCGCAGCATTCTTCGATTTCATCAGGCGAGATAGGATCAGGCACGCCATAATCGGTTACCATTCCCGGATCGATATTATGTGCACAGACGCCATTTTCCTGATAGTTCGAGACGCATTCTGTGTATTCTGCGGATCCGTCGTCTTCGCCACAGCATTCTTTGAGTTCTTCAGGAGTCGGTTGCGGATCAATGGGACCATATTCGACAGAGGGCATACCATAGTCTGTTTGTGGTTCGCCGATTCCAGTCTGTTTTGAGCATACGCCATTGGTCTGGTAATACTTGACGCATGCTTCGTAAGTTGCCGAACTAGTATCGGTCCCACAGCATTCTTCGATCTGTGCTTTAGTGGTTTCCTGGGTTGCTTTGCCGGAGTTGCCGTCGTCTCCGCAGCCCGTCATGAGCATGCCGAAGCCGGTGAGCACACCGATACTTCCTAAAAGTGTTCCCACAAGGGATTTAATGGATTTCATGGTTATCCTCCTGTTTCATTTGGAATTCTCAATTCGCAATTACAGAGTTGTGATTAAGCTTCGGGATCATCGGGCATGCCATACATGGGTTCCGGCATGCCATATTCGGGTATTGGTGGTTCCGGTTGTTTGACGCATGTGCCGGCTTTTTGATAGTCTTCAACGCATTCTTTATATTCGTCAGACCCATTATCGTCACCACAGCATTCCTTGATTTTTTCATCGTCTGGATTGACAGGGGTGGGATCGTCAGGCATGCCATACATGGGTGTCTCTATCATACCATATTCGGGTACAGGCTCATCCTGATGATGTGCACATGCGCCTGATTTCTTATAATCAGCAACGCATTCCTTGTATTCTTCAGAGCCATTATCTTCGCCGCAGCAATCGGCAATTTCTTCTGGGGTTGGGCCAGGATCGATGGTGCCATACTCCGGAGCATCAATTGGCCCATATTCTACAGGCTCATCAATGGGGGGAACACCATATTCTGCGACAGGACCTGGCTCTTTGTAGCCTGAGCAAACGCCATTTGTCTGGTAGTCCTTGACACATGCTTCATAGTTATCCGCATCCTTACAGCATTGATCGAGCTGTGCTTTTGTGATTTCTACGGTAGGTTTCTTGTCGTCATCGTCGCTGCATCCGGTTAGGAGCATGCCGAATCCGGCGAGTATTCCGATACCGCCCAAAATGGAGCTTATGAGGGATTTGGTTGATTTCATGGGTATTTCCCTTAAATAAAGATATTATTATGCATCTGGTTGTTCATCGGGAATATCGGGCATGCCATAAGTAGGATCTGAGGCTTCGTGGATGTCGCAATTGCCGGATTTAGTCAGTTCCTCGACACACTTCTTATACTTAACAGACTCATCATCGTCGCCACAGCATTCCTTGATTTCGTCTTCGGTTGGCTGAGGTTCGTCAATTTCGCTGGGTAGAGGGCCATACACATCGGGTTGGTCAATGTCATGAGCCATACAAACTTTAGAGTCGCTTGATCCCTTATAGTTTTCGACGCATTCATTATATTTGTCAGAGCCATTATCTTCGCCGCAGCATTCCTTGATTTCCTCAGCAGTAGGTTCCTCTGCATGAATTGGACCGTATTCGGTGTAAAGCGGGCCATACAGATCCGTCGGTGGTATTTCATTATTGGAGCAGACGCCATTTTTTTTGTAATCCTTGACACAGGCATCATAATCGTCAGCCGTTTTGCAGCATTTATCAAGCTGATCCTGAGTAATTTCTGCATTTGTGTCTGTGGTTTTATCATCTTCGTCGCATCCGGTCATCAGCATGCCGAGTCCAGCGAGTATGCCGATACCGCCTAACAGTGTGCCTACGAGGGATTTTATGGATTTCATGGTGATTTCCTTTTAGTCATTCAGATTTTGTTCATTTAGAATAAACTATCCGAGCTGTTATTGAAATTGGCTCACCTTATTAGTCATCAGGGTCATCCGGCATGCCATATACGGGTTCGGGGAGATCCTGATAATCGATGCATAAGCCGTATTTGACGAAATCTTCGACGCATAACTTGAGATCGTCATAATCAGCCACGCCTCCGCAGCATTCTTCGAGGCCTTCATAGCCCTGGTCTTCGGGGCAGATGCCTGTATTTTGGTAAATATGACCGCAGGAATCGTCTGTTTCGGGACGGTCGCCGCAGCACGCAATGGGGGCCGGTCCGTAGACTACTGGAGGAATGTCCTCAATGGGATCACTGTCTTCATCAATACAAAAAATGGCTTTATTTGGGGCATCGAATTGATCGGCACATGCACGATAGAGTCCTGAACCGTCATCTTTGCCGCAGCATTCTTCGATTTCTTCTGGAGTAACATTGTATTCGGGGGGCGGCTCTTCGGGCATACCATAAGCGGGGACAGCTTCCCATTCATGATCTCCTTCGGAACAGGAGCCGTTCTTGATATAGTCTTCGACGCAGGATGTATATGCGTCGCGGTCTTCGGATTTTGATCCGCAGCATTTATTGAGGCTGTCGGATGTGATGCAGGTGCCAGTGTATATGTAGCGATTAACGCAATGGAAGTATTCGGGGGCTGTTTGGTCTGTTCCGCAGCATTGCTGAACCTGAGCCGCAGTTACCTCGACCAGTGGCTTATTATCCTGGTCTTCGTTGCAGGCATTCATGAGCATACTGATTCCAGTGAGAGCACCGATGCCGCTTAAAAACGTACCAATCAGGTTTTTGAATGACTTCATAGGTTTCTCCGAATATCGCTTGAAGTTTTTGTGGTATCGAAGACACAAAAACCTCTTTTGAACTAATTATTCTAACATCTGGCAGGGATTGTCTCACGGAAAAGAGAGCAAAAAAAAACGGCCCTAAGGCCGTTTTATTATTCATCTCCCGATTCATTCGGGCATTTGCCGGTTTCGAGGTAGATATCTTTGCAATCTACCCATTTTTGCCATTCTTCTGGTTTCTCCCACTCAGAGTATTCTCCCGGGTATGGTCCGCAGCATTCTTTGGGGTTGGTGTTGGGTGCCGGTTCATCTTTGTCTAATGGATATGTGCAGGCTTCGGTCTTTCCTTTTTCCTGATAATCCTTTACGCACTTTGAATATTTCTCGGATTTGTCGTCCTCACCGCAGCATTGAATTCCTTCTTCTTTATAGGCAGAAGTACCGCATTTGGCAAAGTCTGTGCATTTTTTATAATCACCAATGTAATCTTCGCACATTTCATAGGGGTCAGGCCTAAAGTCACTGCCGTAAAGCATGGGAATATAGTAATCATCGGTTGTAGCGCATAAATTATAGGCATTGTTTTTCTTATAATAATTGATGCAAGTGTAACTGACGGTTACGAGATCCAGCTCATCTCCTGCCCAACCTGTTTCCTTTTTGCCGGAACAACAATCGAGTATTTCTTTATCATTGAAGCATTGCTTTGTTTCCTGCAGGATTTTGGCGCAAGCTAAGTTAATGGAGTCATCCTCAGCTTTGCAGCATTCGTTGACGTCTATGCTGCATTGTCCCTTCTTGTCGAATTCCGTGAGGCAATACTTATCGTACAATCCAGTTTTGGTTTGGCAGCAAGTGTTCAATTGAGTGGGGCATTGACCTGTTTCATCGAACCGACGGGTACACTCGTCATTGTATGTGCCATCCTTAAGTGTACAGCATTTGGTAAAATCAGCACTGCATTGTTTTTTCTTTCTGAGAACACTGACACAGGATTTGTTGAAAATTATATCATGGACAGGGTCAGGTTGATAGCCTTCATAATCATATATCTCGTCTGGGTAGTCGCTGCAGCATTGCGCGATGTCTGTGTTGTCACAGACGCCGGTTTCTTTGTATTTCTTTTCGCATTCGGCGTCATTCGTCCCGTCACTTAACATGCAGCATGTATAGATTTCGTCATCCGTTGGTTCGGTTATGTCTGTAGGGCATTTTTTTGTTTTGATGAAATCCAGGACACAGGCATCCTGATCTTCGGCTTTAGCACAGCATTCCTGGGATTCATCGGGATCAATTCCACTGGTGCATCCACCGCCGTTAAAATAGGTATTGGAACACTCATCCCATTCGGGGCCGCAGCACCAGTAGGGATTGGGGCCGTAGATGGCAGGACTGGGGGGGTCGGGTTCATCCACGAGATCTCTGCATGTGGGTGGGTTATTGACATCAGTATAATTCTCAACACAGGCTTTGTATTCGCTGGTACCGTCATCCTGACCGCAGCATTCCTGAAGTTGTTCGGGTGTGGGGGCAATAGGATCGGGCATGCCATACATAGGCACATCCGGAATTGGGTCATCCGGTTTTGTGTCTGAATTGGAACAAACACCATTGGCCTGATAGGCCTGTACACAGGCATTGTATTCCTGCGAGGTTTTATCTGTTCCGCAGCAGGTTTCGACCTCGGCGACGGTTACAGTCACCTTTTCATAATGGGGAGAATCTTCGCATCCTGTCGTGAACAGGCTTATCCCCGTGAGAGCACCCAAACTGCCTAATACTGTCCCAATCAAAGAGTTCAAAGGTTTCATTGGTTTTCTCCATAAAAAATTGAGCCCTGGCATAACAGCCAAGGCTCATAGTTCGATTATTTTAAATTATCATTTGAGAATTGCAATTACAAGGAAATGAAGAACTATTCATCTCCCGGTTCATCCTCCGGAACACCGATACATTCGCCGGTCTTGACGTAGGTGTCTACGCATTTTTCCCAAGGCGTAGGCCCCATCTCTCCAACACCATTATAGTCTACAGTTCCTGTATAGCCCTTACCGCAACAAGCAATGGGGTTGGTATTGGGGGCAGGTTCACCTTCGTCAAGGGGCTGCAGGCAGCTTGTACTCTTTCCTTTTTCTTTGTAGGCATCGAGGCAGTCTGAATAACCTTCTGCTTTATCATCTTCGCCGCAGCATTGTTTTGCCTCTTCTTCCTGAAGATTGACATCGCATCTGGCAAAATCGATGCATTTTTCATAATCACCCTTGTAATCATCACACCACTCAAATGGGAGCGGTCTGAAGTCTCCGCCGTATATTGTTGCTACCCCGCCATTAACAGCCTCATCCGCGAAACAAACGTTGTACTGATGCATTTTTTGGTAATACCGAATGCAGGTTCTGCTCCAGAACAACTCATTCCATTTCTCTTCAGTACAGCATTCCAGCACATCCTGGTCGTTGCATTGCTTTATGTAGTACATGGCTGAACTGCAAATATCTTTGGCAGCCGTATCTGTTTCCTGTTTGCAGCATTCATCGACTTCTTTAATACATACATGGTCATCGTCCTCAAACGTCGAGACACACAGGTCATTGAAATTGCCGTCTTCACCTTTACAACATGAAGTCAATTCTTCATCACACTGATTATTCTTGTCGAAGTGGTCGAGACAGGTCGCGTTATAATAGCCGTATGGATCCTGACAGCAGGCATTGAGATCAGATGGGCATTTTCCCAACAGTCCAAAGCGTTCGGTACATTCATCGTTGTAAATATTGTAACTGCTTTCTTTGAGCCCACAGCATTCTTTGAGCTCTTCACTGCATTGATTATTCTTTCTCAGAAGACTGACGCAAACGGCGTTAAATGTTTTTGGGTAATCACCGCTTTCCGCAAGGTCACTGCAGCAGGATTCCATATCGTCGTTGTCACACTTGCCGGTTTCCCTGTATTTCTTTTCGCATTCAGCGTCATTCTCAAAGTTACTCATGATGCAGCAATTTTTGAGTTCTTCCTTCGTCGGCTCCGGGATATCGGTAGGACATTTCTTGGTCTTGATGAAATCCAGGACACAGGCCCCTGGATCTTCGGCTTTTGCACAGCATGCCTGAGATTCCTCGGGATCTATTCCGCTTGTACAGCCGCCGCCGTTAAAATAGGTATTGGAGCATTCGTTCCATTCGGGGCCGCAGCACCAGGTCGGATCGGGGCCATAAATGGCAATGGGTTCGTGCTCATAACAATCATGAGGCGCATTGACATCGGTGTAATTCTCGACACAGGCTTTATATTCGCTGGTACCGTCATCCTGACCGCAGCATTCCTGAAGTTGCTCGGTCGTTGGGGGGATTGGATCGGGCATGCCATACATGGGCACATCCGGAAGTGGATCATCTGGTTTGGGGCTCGGTGAAGAACAAACACCGTTGGCCTGATAGGCTTGTACACAGGTATTGTATTCCTGCGAGGTTTTATCGGTTCCGCAGCATGCTTCGACCTCGGCGACGGTTACAGTCACCTTTTCATAATGAGGAGAATCGCCGCATCCTGTCGTGAACAGGCCAATGCCTGTGAGCGCACCGATGCCGCCTAAAATCATTCCGACAAGATTTTTTTTTGATTTCATAAGATTGTACTCCTTCTATAGTAAAAATGCAGGATTAATCATACTACTCTGGAGGTCCATAGAGTGTCGGCTGAGGCTCCGAAGGATCTGGGTTATTGTTGGGGGGAACTGTACATCCAGAAGATTGCTTGTAATCCTCAATGCACGCATCTTTGTCTGCTGCATCTTTGCAGCACTCGTCGATACGCGCGTTGATAGCTTTGACGCCATATATTTGGCATTCTTTCATGAGTTTGGCATACTCACCAAACTCTTGCTGACATGTAGAATAATCAAAATCGACATCACAGGACGAGTCCTGACAGCCATATTCACATCCACCCAAGCTGACCGTTGGGGCGACCATTGCCGTTAAGAGTGCAAGTATTTTTGAAGGCAGTTTCATGATTTCTTCTCTCTTTGCAAGAAAATACAAGACTAGGCTTTAGTGCCGCTATGCATGCTATTTTCTGACATAAAAACAATTCATGCACATCTAATCTAATATTTTAGCACTCAGAGTCGTTGAGCTCAAGGAATTGAGACACAAATTTGGTGACTATGGCAACGATTCAGCCTACTTTTTTACTTTGATGCCATGTTCATCCCGGTCATCGAGTTTGATTTTGTACTTCTTGGCGCGTCGTTTAAAGTAGCGCGTGTAGTGCCAGCGTGCGTCATCGACCGACCAGTCGAGGGAGTTCTGTTCGATGTGGCCAATCTGTTTCAATGCAAGCTGTGCATTGATGCTCACAGGCCGTGGCCCGTCGATGGCATCGAGCAGGGCAGGGATATTGGCTGCATCGAGGGCTTTGACTTTATAACCTGAGGCATTGAATCCGGAAATAAGCCAGTTCTGGCGTGTTTTTTCGCTATTTTTACCGAACCATTCGGATGCCTTGGTACGGCATTGCTGCAGATCTGTCGTTTTATGACAAAAATCGCGGTTGGCGACTGTTCCTATGGCCAATAAGATTTCTTTGGTCTGCTCATCCTGTTTGGAGTTGCCGAGTAAAGTCATGAGCGTAGAAAGGTAAGCTTCGTGCGGGTGTCCCGAGATATATTTCAGGATGACGCTCAAATTTTGCGGATGTGAGAAAACCGTATTGTCAGAGAGTACTTTAATAAAGGTGTTTCGAGAGTTTTCGCTGTCAAATGTGGCGAGTGACTGGATGATAACCTTGCGGACATTATCATTGTCTTCTTTGTCGAGTCTGTCCGAAAGTGCTTTGGCGGCATTGCTGTCGAGGGATTGGGCTGCCAGTGAGGCTGCAGATCGCACGGTGACATCTTCATCATTGAGGAATTTGAGGATCTTGCTGCTGTGTTCTGCGGCATCTCCCATGAGTGCCAATCTCTGCAGGGCAGCTGCTTTGTGGGCCGAATCGCTCTTTTTGGAATTTAATGTTCCCAGGTGTTTTTGAACGCACTTTTCATGTTTGGGCAGTGGATCTTCCTGCCATTCGTGGATGAGCGATTTGTCGATGCATCCGGCGCAGATATCTTCGTTTGAGCAATAAATGCGGATATGAAAATGGTCATTGTGTGCGGCCTGAATTTGCACGACCTGCTCAAACCGGTTGAGTAAATCTTCGGATGCACCGCGCCTGACGAGCTCTTTTTGAACGGCTGTGCGAATATATTTGGCCAGGAAAATGAACTGCAGATTGATTTTGGGATGTGTAAGCAGCGTCTCGACGAGTGTGGTATTCTTTTCGAGATCGAAAGTCAGAAGTTTGCCGTCTTCTGTGCGAGTCTGCAAACTCCTGTTGATTTTGTACAGATGATTGGGATGGAAAAATTTGCCTTTTTCATCGGTGTAATAAAAACCGATGTCGGCATCACGTCCGGAATTGTGGCTAATTGAGTAGGGAATATCTCCCCCCTCTCGTG
>JAGACY010000312.1 GCA_017613855.1 Pseudomonadota bacterium | reverse complement strand
GATCATGATAAATCCATTCATAATAATGCTTGGATTGGTTCCACAAAACGCGGATAGAGACTGCAGTTTCGGGAGTGGGCTTTATAATGTTGGGATCTGTTGTCGGGATAATGGCGTCATCTTTGAACTCGGGCAATATTTCAGGATAAACTTCGAATATATCTAATCTGACATATCGCTGCTTACGTTGATATGGAAAATAATTATCGAGGAATTTTGAGATATCTTTCGACATCATATCAGGAACATAAAACCGCGCTTCTTGGTCATCTTCGCTCAAATTGACAGCGCCAAAGGGGGTAACCGCATTATAAAATCTCAAGTCACTGATTTTGTATAACCCAAATTCGTCAAAAGGAGAGATCCTGACCGGAGGAGCAGGCGGTTCTTGGGGAGGCACGCTCACTTCGATTTCACTTACAGTGGTATTTTCGATGGTTTCTTCTTTTTTGCAGCTATTCAGGAACAAGAGCATGCACGAGATTGCCAGAATGAAGAATCCTTTAGATGTCATAATGAGAGCCTTTTGGGATGGACAAATAAAAAGCGCACCTCAGGGTGCGCTCTTTTTTTAGAAAGGAGAATTAACGGCATGGGAACTTGTGGTTGCATTCCTGTTTGCACGATGTGTATTGGAGTGCACAATCTTTCATTTTTCCGCATGCTTTCTTTTCGGCTTTGCAATCCTGTTTGCAAGCTTCTCTTTCAATTTTGCAGTCTTTTTGTGCGGGTGTGAGAACGCGTGGTTTTTTCACTTTTGGGATTGGTTTTGGATCGGGGGCATGCTTTTTATCCAAGGGCAATTTTGCATTTGGATCGGGAGCAGGTGCGCCTTTAGGATCCTGAGCCACAGGAGGTGCTGGCTTAGCAGGAACGGGTTCATTGGGTGCCGGTTTTGCGTGATCCGGATTTGGTTTCGGGTGATCCAGCTTCGGTGCAGGCGTCTCAATTTTGGGAACTTTGGGATCTTTGGGCGGTACGACTTTAGGAGGTAATTTTTCCGGTTTGGGATCGATAGGTTTGATATCCTCTTTCTTAGGATCTTTTTTATCGATTTTGGGTGGAACCGGCTTCTTGTGGACATCCGGCTGAACAATTTCCGGTTTCATGTGGGGAGCAGGTGTTTGAGCAAAGGCTGCAGATGAAACGGAACATATCCAAAGAACCGCGCTCAGAATGCTTATATTTTTAATCCAACTGATACACATATCAATTCTCCTCATGGATGAAGGGGTATTTGAGTTTCCAGGACATTCAAATGGAATGTCCTGGAGAATGTGTATTCAACTATTGTGCCATTATTCTACAGAAACGAGTCTGATGGTTCTGGCGATGGGGCCTTTTTCATTTCTGCCTTCGGTGTAGCTGACCATGGCATTGTGTCTTAATTTATCGAATGTGACGTCGATGAGATCGGCATAGCAGAAGAAAATGTCGACGCCTTCGCTTTCAGGAACGATGAATCCCCATCCGGATGGATTGAGCAGCACGATGTGTCCGTATTTGAGGTTTTCGGTGGAAATTGGGGCTGCAGCAGCATCAGAGGCAGGCATGGGCTGTCCCATTGGCGTCATATCATCATCGTCATCCCAATAATCCGTTGCATCTTCTTCATTTTCTGTCGTGCGTGCGACAAACAGGGAAATGGGAGCACCTGGGTCGTATTTACCGGATTCAATCACGTCGGACATCATGACGGGATAGATGGCATCAGACATGAGACGTTTTGAAACGTGTGTTTCGTGGCGCAGACCGCGGTCATTGACAAACTCAAATTCCCAGCCGAGAACCATGACGCGTGTACCTGTAGCCTGAATCTTTTGAACAAGCGGAGCATAATCACTGTCACCGGCAACCAGAATACAAACATCATACTGACGCAGGTGAGTCATTTCGTAGGCTTCCAAAGCCAATGCCACATCGACGCTTTTTTCATTTCCTTCAGTCATTGGCCAGAAGTGCGTTGTGACACCATTGTACATGAGTACGTCTTCGAAAATGCGTTCACCACGAATCCAGCCTTTTTGCTCAACAATGGGCGTCGTATAACGGCCTCTGAAATAGTGTGCATCAACGATACGGCAGAAATCCGGCGTTGTGTGTTCACGACGTGCGACTTCATCTCGCACAAAATCATGAAGCCCGGAGATGCTTAACCGCATGTGGTGCTTGTGGTGGAAGACATAATAATTACTCACGTGATAGAGATAATTACCATCGTAAAAAATACCAATTTTAATCACATTCTCAGGCATGTTCAAATTCCATTGGACAACGAACCATGCAACCGACCATCGGTTGCCTCACGCACCATTTTTAAGCCCGTTCTCATAAATTTGTCAATGCCTTAGAGGCTTTTGGATAATCAGGCTGCAATGGATGAAACTCCATTTTCGGTTGCAATTCCTGTGGATTCATTACTGTCGTGTGTCATTTCGTTTCATTTGCATGATTGGAGCGTACCCAATCCAGTGTGAATAAAATTCGTTTTTACGGAGATTTTTGTGCCTCAGGCCGTATAAAATGTTGATCAAACAACTACATTTCATTACACTTAGTTTTGGGGGATGTGGTTTAACATGCGCTATGCGCATACAACTTGGAGAAGATTTTGAGCGATATCAGCAGTGATGCCGCCGTTAAAAAGGGGCATCCCAAAGGATTATATCTATTATTTGTAACCGAAATGGCCGAGCGGTTCAGCTACTATGGCATGCGAGCCCTTTTTACACTGTACCTCGTTGCCGCTTTTTTCACTTCCAGCATGGCTTCGCAGATTTACGGTTCCTATACGGGGCTTGTTTATCTGACGCCGCTTTTGGGTGGATATATCGCCGACCGTTACTGGGGTAACCGCCGTTCTATCATTGTTGGTGGACTCGTGATGGCACTTGGACAGTTCCTCATGTTTCTGAGTGCATGCTACGTGAACCAATCTATATTTTCTGCGGGCGGCGCCATTGACCCGGCTGTAGACAACAGCCTCGCACTCTTCCTGATGTTTGGCGGTCTCGTTGCTTTGATTCTGGGCAATGGTTTCTTTAAGCCCAATATTTCGACGATGGTCGGCGATCTTTATGAACCGACGGACAAACGCAAAGATGCTGCATTTACCATCTTTTATATGGGCATCAACGTCGGTGCTTTTATTGCTCCGCTCGTGTGCAGTACCATCGGTGAAGGCCGCTTTGATAATCTTGCCCCATTCAAATGGGGATTTTTGGCGGCATGTATCGCCATGATCTTCTCGGTGGTCGTTTTCTGGTCACTCAAGGATAAGTATCTCGTGACTCCCGATGGCCTTGGCATTGGCCTTCCTCCCAAAGATTCTGAACTCCGCCACCTCAAGGATGGCGTCGGCGTGAAGGTTGAATCAGAGAATCCTGAAGAAACTCATTCGGAAGAAGAAGCTAAAGAAGCTGCCGAGAATGAAGAAGAAGACGAGGAAGCAGCCGAAGATGCAGAGAAAACTGCCGAAGATAAAGATGCTGTCGCCAAAGATTCCGATGAAGCTGCCAAAAAAGCTCAGGAAGAGCAAGAAAGAGCCGAAATCGAGAAGTGCCGTGCCAGGAAAAACTCCCCCCTGCGTGCATTGGGATGTGTGTGTGGCCTGATTGGTTTATTTATTCTCTTTCTGTTTATTAACACCGGTTCTATCGAAAATATGTTTTCGACGACATCGTTCACGTCGTGGATTTCTGCCGCCATCTATGCTTTCTCAATTATTTTGCCGGTATTCATTATCACAGATGTGACTTTGGCGAAGTTTGAGAAAAAACGCATCGGCGTCATTTATGTGATTGCAATCTTCGTCATTTTCTTCTGGTCCGCATTCGAACAGGCAGGATCGTCGCTGACTCTCTTTGCGGATCAGCAGGTCGATCGCCAGATTGGTGATTTTGAATTCAAAACCGGATGGTTTCAGGCGATCAATCCCATCGTCGTTGTGACTTTCGCTCCGATTATGGCGCTTTTGTGGCAGTTCCTGGGAAAACGCAATCTCGAGCCGGCCTCCCCGGTCAAGCAGGCCATGGGTTTGGCGCTTCTTTCTCTCGGTTACTTCGTCATTGCATTTGCAACGCATGGTGTTGAACCCGGCGTAAAAATCATGATGTTCTGGCTCATCGCACTCTATTTCATTCACACCATCGGCGAACTCTGCCTTTCCCCGATTGGTCTTTCGATGGTGAACAAACTCGCTCCTGCCCATCTTGCTTCGCTCCTGATGGGTGTTTGGTTTATGTCGAATGCAGCCTCGAACATTCTTGCTGGCAAACTCGCTGCGCTTCTACCGCAGGGTGGGGAAGCCCAGTCTTTCCTGGGATTCGAAATTGCAACGCTCGATCAATTCTTCCTGCTCTTTGCCATCATGGCCGGCGGTGCGTCTATCCTGCTGTTCATGCTTTCGCCGCTTCTTAAGAAGATGATGTGCGGCATTCGCTAATTATTTGATGATGATTTGTTTGCCATGCTTTTTGGCCTTTTGGCCAAATACGCATGGCTTGCCCGGCCTATCTGCGATACGGCCGGGCTTTTTTGTTTTTATGCGCAATGCAGAGTTAGCAATTCGCAATTCGCAATTCGCAATTCGCAATTAGGGCATTCTCAAATAATCGTCACGCCCCGGAGGGGTATATCGTTATTCTCTATTCACTATTACGTATTCACTCATTGAATTCGCAATTCGCAATGCGCAATTCGCAATGCGCAATTAGGGCATCCTCAAATAATCGTCACGCTCCGGAGGGGCATATCGTTATTCACTATTCACTATTACGTATTCACTCATTGAATTCGCAATTCGCAATTCGCAATGCGCAATTATTTGAGTATTCTCATGGTTATGGCTAAAGAATCTTGGCCTTTTGAGCTTAAAGGCAGTGAATAGTGAATAGTGAATAGTG
>JAGACY010000311.1 GCA_017613855.1 Pseudomonadota bacterium | reverse complement strand
ATCTGCATTCTTCTCATCGTATGTAATATTAACCGCATATTCGGTTGGTGAGCCAGTTTGCGTCCAGACGGGAACCTTTTTGCCATCTTTGACGACTTCCTGCATTTTCATACCGCCGATAATGCGAACAAGCTCTTTGGGGTAGATTTCACCTTCCAGCAAGTATTTTGAAGTATCGGCAGAAACGGAGACGGTTTCATAATCTACGCCATGATACTGGAAAGCCTCTTTCCACTGATGCTCATACTCTTCGACAATTTCTTCATGGGTCCAGGTTTCTACGGTTGTCTTTGTATCATCGGCCAATGTACGTTCATGGGTATAAAACTCAGGGCGGTAAACATCTTTGCTGTTATAAACCGGGATCTTAATATCTTCGGTTTGCCAGTCATGATAGAGATCGCTGCCTTTGTGTGAGTTCACGAGAATATCGCGGCAAGTGACGCCATTTGTGGTTTGGCTGCACGCCACGGAAAGGGCTTTTTTGAGACTGACATACGGGGCATAGTACAATCCCATGCCCGGGACAAGTTTTTGCTCACCTTTGCCATTATTGGTCGGCTCAAATTCACCTGATCCAAAATAGGGGGTGACGAACAATGTCGAAGATTTATCAAAATCTTCGCCATCGCAGTTCGAATCGATGCCATCCCCAAAGAAATCGTATCCACGTCCGTCTGCTTTATAAAAAAGTGGCCGGCATACTGCTGCTGGTATGGTGAGTTCTTTACCTGATTCGGCATCGAGCTTAACCTTTTGTCCACACGTTAGAATGCCCATTCTACAGATACCGACTTTATCCTCCAAAGTACATGTCTCGAAATGCCAGTCTTCGTCGATGCGGCCATCGCAATTGTTATCAATGCCGTCACACAGACATGTTTTCATATATTCATTTTGGCAATGTTCGAGACATTCCATCTGATTAATATTGCATATATCCGCGCAGAAAGCATTGCGATCTTCATCAGACAGAAGATTCCAGTCGTCCTCACAGATACTTTGTTCCGTCATTTCCGAGGTGACATCCGAGAGACAGTCCATACCAAAAGCAGCTGTACTCATGAGTGTACATGCCGTTTTGCCGGAGCCGCAGCTGGGGGCTTCCATGTTTTCAGGCTGTTCCCTGTAAAGCTGGCAAGATTCACCAAGTTTGCTGGTAATCTCGCTGCCATCCGTAAAGCTTAATGTATAGATATCATCTTTTCCATCGGGACTGGATGGATCACAGTCATTATTGAGGCCATCACAAATTTCGGGAGCACCGGGATAGACGGTAGCATTATTATCGTTGCAATCACTGAGTTTATCGAAGCTTTCTGACGTCAATGCAACAATGCCGGTTTCTTGCGTGGGAGCTTCGGCCGGTTCCCAGTTAAAAGAAGTGACTTCTTCGGGAAGGTCATTTAAATTGGGGAGTTTGTAACATGCTGCGTTTCCTGCTTCATTGGCCGGGCAACAAAAGATCTGACTGCGTGCATCGGGATCGCCGTAGGTATCATTGTCGGTATCCGGGGCATATAAAACGCCGGCATGAATGGCTGTCGTCGTCAGATAGTCATCCGAAAAGTCGACGAGACGGGTTTCACAGCCATTCGTTGGATCGCCATCGCAATCGGCATAGCCGACAGCGCATTCTTCATGACAAATATATTTAAATGTTTCAAGCAATCCATCGCTCGTTGTTTTATCGACTGAAATATCGGGATTCTCCAGTTCGCAGTTACGGACGATATTGGCATTCTCGACGGGATGACAAGAATCCCCGCATTTTGCACAGTGATCGGGGGTTCCCCGCAATTCATATTGGTCGATCATGCCGTTACAGTTGGTATCATCCGAATTATCGACGCAGGCATTTGGCAATTGATCGGTATAATTGACATTCGGATTGAGGTCATCGCAGTCAAATCCTGTTCGTGTACAATGCCCATAGCCCTGTCCATCTTTATCGCGGTCGATGCAGTCACCACAGATTTGCTCAGGCGGCATGCAGTATTTCTCGTTGGTATCGCTGTATTCTGAACATGTAAAGCCCAAAGGACACTGGGTATTGACGGAGCATTTGGGCAGACATTCACCATAGATGCAGTTTTCACCCTCACCACATTGCTCGGAATTCTCGCAGGAATTGCAGAATTTATCCGAAAAAGCGAGTTTCAATGAATCATCGGGACGGCAAATCGCACCAAATGGCGCGGTTTTCATATCTTTGAGGTTTAATACATGTGCAAAAGGCAGTGAATATGCTTCTAAATTCTCATCTTTGGGCGGGTAGGGGGAATCGCCGATAACTGCAAGCTGGCATGAATAATGGACTTTATCAGTACTTATCTGCTCGCAGACATCCGGATTCTGCGTACAATCCGCTGAACAAATGCCGTAATTTTCTGGAATTCGGCTATCGAGCTTCGAGACGGCAATTGTATCATTGAGCAATGTGATATTTTTTTCGATCCTGGTCAACGCCCGAGATGTCACAATATATTTTAAGCATTTTCCAGTGCTGCACTCCGAATCGGCCTGACACAATGTCCAAAGCAAAGATGCTTCATCGTCAAATGTCTGTTCGCATTCCCCATTTTTACATTCAAAACCCTCGCCACACGATTCCCATTGGCCATCGCTGTTACAGAAATAGTGGCCGTTTGCGCTGCAGGTACCCGAGGCACAGCCATCTTCCTCAATGATGCATTCCGCACTTTCATCGTTTTCGACACATTTGGCCGGCGCATCGCATTCGATCCACACGCCGTCTTTGCATGCATGCGTATGATTTGCATCGCATGTATCATCTTCGCATTCTTTATTGAGCCCCTGAATACAATAGCCGATATGGCATCCTGTACCGGATGGACATTCTTCCCATTGGCCCGAATCATTGCAGAATGTCTTGTCATCCCGGCACAGCTTTCCGCTGCAGGCATTGGGATTGGGGTCAACGCAGTGCCCATTCTCACAAATCTGCGGATCTTCACAAGCTGGTGTGCAGATCGTATTGGCATCGACACATCGGTTGTTTGAACAAATCTGTCCATCACCGCATTTGGGAATGCAAATCTCGGGATGGTCTGCAAGCTTGACGCATTCATTATTCAAACAGACCTTGGTACCTTTGCATTTGGGAATACAAATATCGGGATGTTCACTCAGAATAATACATTGATTTTTATAGCACGTCTGTTCTGTGGTACATTCCGGAACACAAGTATCGGGGTGTTCACTCAAAACAATGCATTCGTTGTTGTAACAAACCTCGGATTCTCCACAAGCCGGTTCACAGCAATAGGAACCTGTGCATTTATTTGATTCTTCAGTACAAGCACATGCTGCAAGTGCAATGGCGATGATTGTAATGTGTCGTGTAAGTTTATTCATAATATTTGCCTGTCGAATGCGATGGATATCGGGAAGATTCCCAACAATCGGCGATAAGGATAGCACAAATTGGCATAGATTGCGAGTGGTGTATAAGTTGTTTGCGGCCTGTCTCGCTGTGCTCGCCACGGCCTGCGTTGGCGGCTTATGGGCGACCACGTTGGGTCGCCCATACAGCCGCCCTGCCGCCCGCTATGTGCTCAACCTGCGGTTTGCGCGCATACGCGGGCGGCCACCACAAATAAACGCTCGCCGTATGTGCAGTGCACATAGGCGAGCATTTATATTAAATACTAATATTTATTATTCACATTTGCCTCGCCTTTGGCACCTGCAGCCTTTAGGATTTGAATGATTTCCGGATTGTCAGTCATTT